>NZ_JAPWAD010000026.1:0-40274 GCF_041432695.1 Pauljensenia sp. 27098_8_83
GCTTTGCGGTGCGAGAAAGTCTGGTTCAAAGTTGTTGGGGGCCAACTTTGAGGGTGGACAAAATGTGTTGGTTTTGTAGAGACTTTTCAGCATGTGTGGGCTGGGTTGCTTGCTGTGTCCGTGGGTGGCGGCCCGCTTCTTGGTCGGGGCGTGGGGTATGCTGAGCAATTTCGCACGTAATTCCCCTTTGTCTCGTTCAAATATTGAACTTGCATCGTTGGAATTGCAACGTTTTTGGCGCATCTTAAAAAGTGACCGAGATAAATTACGTGCGAAATTTGTGTGGTGATGGCCCTGGTGCCTCTCGTCCGCCGTGCCTGGTGTGCGGGTATGTTGTTGGTCGTTCCCTAATTCCGCATGCAATTCCCCTCCGATAGGGTGTCTGTTCATGTCAGTCCGCGGTGTTACGTCACTTGTGTTTTTGAATTGCATGCGACTTGTACCTAGCTCTGGTCCTGGCGGTGTCCACTGGTAGTGTGGCAGGCCCCGCCACCTCGCGGCCAAGCCCCCTTGTCCGGCTTCGCGGAGTTGATGGGTGTCGTTAGGCTTGCGTGACCTTCACATCGGCGCGGTCTGGTCGTTGAATGGTGACTGGTGTTTGTGGGTACGACACAGTTCGCTCTGCGTGAATGTTTCATTGCGCCGACCTGCACCTTGGCTTGGTTGTCTGGTCTTTGTGTTGCCCATCGGCGCTGTGGTCGTGCCCTTCGGATCTCCATGACGCCTCCACATCGGGCGGGGCTGGATGGTGATGTGGATGGGCTTGTTCCTTCGTGGATAGGTTATGAGCATCCGGATAGGTTAATAAGCTATCCGGATGTGCCTTACCTATCCGGATGTGCCTTACCTATCCGGATATGCGTGCGTGCGGCTGTGGAGGAGCTGCGTCGCTCGGGGCGTTGGATGCGCTGTTTCAGCGTCTTGATGCTGGCAAGGTCGAAATGACGGCGTGAGGGGTTGGTGCCCGCGCTGCTGAAGGAGGCATTGGAGCGAGGGGTGGTCGCTGAACTCTCCGAGCATCAGGGGAAGGAGAAACAGCAGATCAGCACTCAGGCATGCTCGAACGCGAGGGTCGGGTGCCACGGGACAGTGCCGGTGCGACGCTTGAGACAGTGGACGGTTGGGCGGCGAGGTGCCGACACCGGGGGACAGTGGCATGACCTGAAAGCAATAGCCGGGGCGCAGTGCGCGCGCCGAATGGATTGGCAGGATACGCCACGATGTGACATTCATCCGGACAATGCGTTAGCACGACCGTCCGATCATCCTCAAAGGACAAGCGCCTTGACTATTTTGCGTTTGGACGCGATAGTATTGGATGTTCGCCATCAGGAACTGCGCCTTCGGGTGCGAGAGGAATTGAGATGAGCACTATTGATCTGTCGCAGCTCACCGCTGCAGACATGAGCAATCCGGCGCTGACAGCACAGGATCTCGCCGATATCACCGCCGCTCGTGCGGATCTGCATCCGTATGTGGCGTCGCACCCGTCGCTGTACCCAGCGCTTGCCCAGTGGCTAGCCAACCGAGGTGTCGTTCCCGCGCAGCCCCCCGTGGCTCAGCCCGCTCCCGCATCTGCTCCCGTACAGCCGACTGACCCCTTCAGCCCCCAGGCCGGCGAGCCGACGGCACAAGCTGCGCCTGTTGCTGAGCCCGAACCGGTGCAGTCTGATGCGTGGGGTGCTCCGCAGGCCGAAGCTACTCCCGTGGTCGAGGAGGCTCAGCCGTCCGTTGAACCCGAGCCGGTCGTTGAACTCGAGCCGGTCGTTGAGCCTGTGCAGTCCGATGCGTGGGGTGCTCCTCAGGCCGAGGCCGCTCCCGTGGTCGAGGAGGCTCAGCCGTTCGTTGAGCCTGCGCCCGTTGCTGAGCCTGAGCCCGTGCAGTCTGATGCGTGGGGTACTCCTCAGGCCGAGGCCGCGCCCGTGGTTGAGGAGGCTCAGCCGGTCATTGAACCCGAGCCGGTCTCCGAGGAGCCTCAGGTGGCACCCGTGACGGAGACGCCCGTGGATGCGGCGTCTTCGATCTCGGACGAGGACCTCGAACGCACGATCGTTGAAGGATCCGGCGAGCGTTCCGCGGCCGAGACGGCCGCCGAAGAGAACGCCGCGTCGCAGGCTTTTGCCTACGGCCAGAATCCGGCCCAAGCTACCGGTTCTCAGCAGGGCTACGCCCAGCCGCAGTACGGCCAGCAGGCGGGCCAGCAGTCCCCGTACGCGGCTCAGAGCGGCCCCCAGGGGTATGCGCCGACCGGCCAGCAGTCCCCGTACGCGGCTCCGGGCGCTCAGCAGGGTGCTTCGACTGGACAGCAGTTTGAGGCTGCTGCACAGCAGTTCGGTGCGGCCGCGAACACGGCGTTCAACCAGTTCCAGAACGCTGTCGTCAACGAGACCGGCAAGGTGAAGGGCCGTTCCGTGCGCGCGACGTACGCGCTCATCGGTATGGCGGCGTCCTTCGTCCTGTCGATCGTGTCGATGGTCCTGCCGTTCGCGTCGGTGTACGGCATTTCCTTCTCGATGTTCGGGGCGGGCGGTTACGCCTTCTTCCACATCTTCCTCATGCTGGTCGTCCTTGGCCTGGGAGCTGCCTACTGGTTCACGAATCAGAAGTGGGCGTTCCTGTCCTCGGGTATCGCCGCGATCGTGGTCGCCCTGCTGGGCGTGCTCCAGTTCCTGAGCATTCTCGGTGAAGCGACTCCCAGCATTGGCGGAATTCTCTTCTTCCTCTTCTCGATTTGCCTCGGTGTGTCCGGCGGCATCCTGCTCCTGGAGCTCAAGAACGGCAAGGTCGCGCCGGTGAATAACCCGAACGCTTTCGGTGGCGCTTTCACCGGGGCACCCATGAACCAGCCTGGCCAGCAGCAGTACGGTCAGCAGGGTCAGCAGGGCGGCTTCCAGGCTCCGCAGGGTAACCAGCAGGGACAGCAGCAGTACGGCCAGCAGGGCCAGCAGGCCGGTTACCCGGGTGCTCAGCAGCAGGGTGGCTTCCAGGCTCCGCAGGCCACGCAGGGTCAGTACGCTCAGCAGCAGTATGGCCAGCAGGGCCAGCAGTATGGTCAGCAGGGCGGTTACCCGGGTGCTCAGCAGCAGGGTGGTTTCCAGGCTCCCCAGGCGGCGCAGGGTCAGTACGGCCAGCAGCAGTACGGTCAGCAGCAGTACGGCCAGAACCAGTACGGTCAGCAGGGCTACAACAACCAGGGTCAGCAGGGCGATAAGCCCTACAACCCCTTCGGGACGCGTTCCTGACGCGCTCGGAGAATGTAACGGGAGGGCCCGCGGCAAGCGCCGCGGGCCCTCCCGTATGTGTGATGTGGGACGTTTACTCGTCGTCGTCTTCGCTGATGTCGACGCCCGCGACGCCGTCGAGGTCGGCGAGCGTGGTCACGAGGAGAGACCGCGAGAGGTCTTGGCGCGTCGTCGCCGTGAATCGAGCGGTAGTAGCGCGCTCAGACGAATCCGTGCGGGTCGATACGCCTGAGACGTTCCAGCCGAGGGAAGAGACCTGTCCCAGCAACGTCGAGAGTACCCCGTGGCCTGGCGTGTAGTGGATGGTGAGCGTGACCTTGTGCCCGTGGGTGCGCATGAGGATGAACTGAACGAGCGGGGTCAGCAGGGCGATGACGATGAAGTGCAGGACGGTTCCCGCGAGGGCAAGCCACCACAGTCCGGCACCGCAGGCCATGCCGATAGCGGCGGTCTCCCAGATCGTCGCAGCGGTCGTGAGGCCTCGGATTGCCCCGTGCCGGGTGAGGATGATGCCCGCGCCGAGGAAGCCGATGCCCGACACGATCTGTGAGGCGACGCGCGAAGGGTCGTAGCGGGTGATCCCGTCGACGAGGATGTCTGAGAAGCCGTACTTGGAGATGAGCATCATGAGGCAGGCGGTGAGGCCGACGATGGCCTGGGTGCGGATGCCTGCGCTCTTGCCTCGGATCTGCCGTTCGAGGCCGATGGATGCGGAGAGGACGAGGGCGAGGAGCATCCAGCCGATGCTCATGAGGGACTGTGTCATAGGTATCTCCTGCGGTGGCGTGGGTGGGTTTAGTGTAACCGCCTCGTGTGTGTGAGGCGCGTGAGGGGTGACGAGGCGGTGGCGGGGAAGGGGGTGTCAAGAGCGGAACTCAGCCCCGACCTCGTTAAAGAATGAGAAAAGAATCTACCAAGTTCGACACAAGCATTTGTGGGGCTAAGATGGGAATCGACGATCGACAGATGAGGAACCCAGTCATGGAAACCCCCACTCCCGACGACATCGCCACCGATGTACAGGAGCGCTCCAATACCGCGCTGAAGCGCGGCCTGGCGTCGCGCCATATGCAGATGATCGCCATCGGCGGAGCGATCGGCACGGGCCTGTTCCTGGCCTCCGGTAGGACGGTCTCGAACGCCGGTCCGGGCGGTGCTCTCGTCGCCTACGCGGCGATCGGCCTCATGGTGCTGCTCCTCATGCAGTCCCTGGGCGAGATGAGCGCGCACCAGCCAGTCGCGGGCTCCTTCCAGACGTTCGCCACGAAGTTCGTCTCCCCGTCCTTCGGTTTCGCGATGGGGTGGAACTACTGGTTCAACTGGGCGGTCACGGTGGCCGCGGACCTCGTGGCATCGGGACTGGTCATGGCCTATTGGTTCCCCTCTGTGCCCTCGTGGTTATGGGCGGTGGGCTTCCTCATCATCGTCGTCGGGCTCAACGCGCTCTCGGCGAGAGTCTACGGCGAGGCCGAATTCTGGCTGGCCGCAATCAAGGTCGTTATCGTCATCATCTTTGTCCTGTCGGGCGTCTTTATGATCGCCGGCGTGATGGGCGACAACTCTCCGGGCCTGTCGAACTGGACGACCGGGGATGCACCTTTCCACAACGGTTTCGTCGGCGTCATCGCGGTCTTCATGATCGCGGGCTTCTCCTTCCAGGGCACCGAGCTGGTGGGCGTGGCCGCGGGCGAGTCCGAGAACCCGCGCAGGGATGTGCCGCGCTCGATCCGCACGGTCTTTTGGCGCATCATGTTCTTCTACATCGGCGCGATTGCGGTCATCGGCACGCTGTTGCCGTACACGGATCCGAGCCTGCTGAGCGCGGCGGATGATTCGGCGAACAACGTCGCCCAGTCGCCGTTCACGCTGGTGTTTGCGCGCATGGGGATCGGTGCGGCGGCCGCCGTCATGAACGCGGTCATCCTGACGTCGATTCTGTCGGCCGGTAACTCGGGCCTCTACGCGGCCTCGCGCATGCTGCACTCGATGGCCCTCAAACACCAGGCTCCCGCGATTTTCGCACGCGTGACGAAGGGCGGTGTGCCGGGCTACGCGATGGCGGTGACCACGGTGATGGCCGCGTGCGGCTTCCTGACGCAGCTGGTCTTCAACGACGCGTACATCTGGCTGGTGAACATCGTCGGTATTTCCGGCATCATCATGTGGCTGGGCATCGCGGTCAGTCATATTCGCTTCCGTCGCGCCTACCTGCTGCAGGGGTATCGCCTCGAGGACTTGCCGTATCGATCGCCGTTCTTCCCGGCCGGTCCCATCATCGCTTTCGTCATGTGCCTGGTCGTCATGGCCGGCCAGAACTATGAAGCAGTACTTCACGGCCAGGTGTGGGAGGTTGCCTCCTCCTATATCGGCCTGCCGCTCTTCGGTGTTGTCTGGTGGGGCTACCACGTGGCGCGCAAGGACCGCATCGTTCCCCTGGAAGAGATGGACGTGGCCCCCGTCGAGATCGAGCCGGTCGCTCGATAACGGGGACGAGGCCGGGGCGCGGCGGGTGGTTCACTCGAGTGCGCCGCTTGTCACCCCTGAGCGGTGCCCGGCGTGGCGGTGCGTGAGCTGCGCGCCGCTTCATAGGATGGGCGCATGATCAACACGCGACGCATTCTTGCCGTGACCTCCCTGTCGGTTCTCGCCCTGGGGCTTGCTGCCTGTTCCCCGAAGGGTGCTACTCCCGAGCAGGGGTCCACGACCTCGTCCGCATCCCCGAGCGCCTCGGCCTCCCAGAGCGGTATGCCTGCACAGAGCGGCGCGGGCCCGCAGAGCGGCGTGCCCAACGAGGGTAACCAGGCCCCCGAAGTGAACGTTGCTGACAACGATCAGCGCTGCGACCTGTCGAACCTGCAGCCCGCGATTGATAGCACGCAGGAGGCGGGCGGCACGACCTACGTCTCCCTGGGATTCACGAACGAGGGTCCCTCGTGCTGGATTGACGGCTTCCCGCAGGTTGTTTTCTCCAGCGGCGGCTCGGTGCTCTCGACCGCCGTTCGCGAGGGCGAAGACCCTGGCAATGTGTACACGATCGCTCAGGGTGGGCGCGTGGGCGTGACTCTGACGGCCGAGTCGACGGACGGCGTCGACGGATGTAGCCCCGCTGATTCGGAGCTGGTCGATATCATGTCCGAGGCCGGCAGCGGCGCGACGAGCCTGCAGCTGACCCTGCGCGTGTGCCAGGAGATCCCCTCGGTGTCGGTGAGCCCCTTCGAGCCGCTGTCCTGAGTGAGTGTGTGCTGCTGCCTCATGCGCGTCGGGTGTCCGGCAGCTGCATATGTGGGTGCGCGGCTACATGGAAATAGGTGATTGGGCGCACTACTGATACGCTGAGTCTGCTAGAAGAAGGAGCTCCTCTTCCTCGCTGCATTGAAGCGAGTCCGTGCGTGTGTTTCCTTCTTCGCCGGTCGACGCGTGACCCGTGCGCCGACTGCGCCAATAGAGATCCTGAAGGAGACACTCATGGGTATGCGTTCCACGACGCAGGCGTTCCAGTTCAACGTGCCGTTCGAGCAGCTGTTCCCGGCGGCGACCCAGGCCGTGCAGGCGGTCAAGAAGGCGACGCTGACGGGCGCGGACCCGAACGGCCGCGTGATTACTTTCGATACCCCGCTGACCATGATGTCCTGGGGCGAAAACCTTGTTGCCGGTTTCATTGTGAATGAGGAGGGCACCGTCGTCGAGGTCACCTGCACGACGAAGGGCATGCCGAACCTCATGCAGGACAGTCGTAACCGCAAGCTGATCGGCGCCTACATCACGGCGCTGTCGAACCTGGTGCAGGCGCCGTTCGTCGAGGTTGCCCGCTCCTGACGCTCCGTCTCACGCTGACTCGGCCCCGGCCTCGTCCATGAATTGACGAGGTCGGGGCCGAGTTTTGTGATGCGCAGTACAAAAGAGTGAGTCTTGTTGAGCCACTGTGGTTATCCAGTAGATGTATGCTGGCGCGCATATTGCTTCTATCAACGTCGAACTGGGAGTAATGCGATGGCGCGTGGCTACAGGGCAATTGTGGAATTGGATGGCAAGGAAGGCGCGTTGCAGACCGCTGACCGCCTCTTTCACGAGTGGGTGAACAAGAAATACCCGACGACAGGTGCGAAGGCAGGTGTGGAATGTGATGCGGAGGGGATCTACCGATTTGGGGAGCTCATCTCCAGCTGGGGCGAAACATCCAGCGTCGTCGCGACCAAGCTGACGGAGGCGTCGGAGGATAAACACTACGAACGCCAACTCCTGGAAATGGTTGAGCGTCGAGATAATGGTGCACAGTGGACGACGCGTCTGTTCGCCATGCACGCGACGAAGGAATCGCGCTATCGAGACGTTCTGTGGGTGGAGGTTACCCCTCCGCGCGAGAGCGAGTGGGATGCTAAACCTCCGCGTCTGGTACGCGATCTCATCACCGAGGGGCATTGCCACGATCGCGGCATGCCGCTGTCAGATTCCCTCCAGACCATCTCTGACGATCAGCAGGTCGAACAGCTGATTGAGTGGATACGTGATGGGCGTCGGCGCGCATCTGTCGTCGTTGCCGCTCCGCTCACGGATGGGAACGATCCAGGGGCGCGCGCGGCGGAACATCGGTGGAAAGATATCCTCGGCTTCCTCACGAAGGATTCCCTCGGGTGTGCCACCTACTTCCTTCTCACCCCCGACGCCTACCGTGAGTTCCGCACTCGGATCGGGCAGGGGTGCGCGATGCCCAAGGGGAGCCTGCGCACGTACCTTCCGGGCTTCAATCCGTCCGAACCGACGGACACGCTTCGCCACAGGGTGCTGACCGCAGGCACGCTGCTGCGCGGTTACGACGAGGCAAGCAAGCGGTTCCGCCCCGAATTGTCGGCGATCATCGCGCGAACGCCCTGCGAATACCTGTGGGAAAACGGGCTCGACAAGGAGCTTCGCCGGGCCCAGGCGCCCCTGGATAAGAAACGCCTGTCGGTGCCGACGTTCTATCCGCTGCGTGAGGCGGAGCGGTCGGTGGAACTGCTCGACGAGAAGGTGCGCCAGCGGGTCGCCGAGACGCTTTCGACAGTCTCGCGGCAGGAGGAGCAGGTCGAGGAGCCCGGCAAGGCCGCTCTCATCCAGGCGGAGGATGCCGCGCCCGAGCGCCATGCGCCTGAGGCGAGCGGAGAGGCTGTTGCGCCCGAGTCGAGGCCGCCGCGTGGACAGTCCCGGCACTTGGGATGGTACGAGCCGCTACGGCGCCTGATTCGCCGTTTCCTACCCACTTTCAATCCGCGCTCGCACACCGAGCTGGAGAGCGGAATCGCCGCACTCTCCAGTGGCCTGGACGCCATGAATGAGGCGCACGCGGAGCTGTCATCCGAGCGTGACAAGCTACGTGATGATCTCGCTGCGGCGATGGACCTGCTCAATGAGCCACCGTGCGACAGCGAGGAAATCGCCGAGCTGCGGGTGCAGAAAGGGGAGCTCGAGAGTGAGCTGCGTGAAGCGCAGGCGGAGAGAGAATCTCTCAGTAAGAGGAATCGCTTCCTCGAATGGAAGCTGAAAAACCCCGACGCGAACGACGGCGACCGCGATTTCGTTGAGGAACAGCTGGATGATAGCCCGCAGAGCATGTCCGAGCTCTTTGATTGGATGACCCAGGGACGCTACGAGTCGGTGACCAGACACGTGGTCCTGAGTGATCCGGATGGAATGATGGGTGACATCCTGAGGCTTGACAGTCTTAATGGCAGCCGCTATTGCGCAGAGTTTTGGAACTATATTCTGGTCCTACGCGACTACATGCGGGCGCGCGAGGCCGGCGACTTCTCAGGTGGGAACGTGCATGACTACCTGGCAAACCCGCCGGCCGGCTACCGCACGTGTTCTGCCTCCCGTCACAGGTCGAATGAGAGTGACACGGTCAAGGGAAACGAGAAGATGCGCAGAGAGCGCACCAGGGCAGTCCCTGTTGAGGTTGATCCGCGAGGCGTCATTGAAATGTGGGCGCATTTTGCTCCCACGCATTGCGACCAGAATGCGCCGCGTATGCACTACTACCCGGATACGGAGAGGACCCACAAGGTCTACATCGGCTACATCGGACGTCACCTGACGAACACGAAGACCAACTAAACGTTAGGGATGCGACTCGGCCCCGGCCTCGTACATGAATTGACGAGGTCGGGGCCGGGTCTTGTTGCAGCGCACCGGGGCGCTGTCTCCTCCCCGGCTGTGCCCGTGCCGGGGAGTGGGCGTCTTAGTGCCCGGAGACGTTCGTGAGCGTCCAGCGCTGCGACGCGGAGGCATCAGAGCACTGCGAGATGACCGCCTGCGTGTTCTCCTGCGTGGTGTCGCCCGGGATCGTCAGGCACAGGCCCGACGCGCGGTTCACCAGCTGACCGGAGTCGTTGCGATCCCAGATCTGGGAGTTGAGACCCGGGTAACACGTCCACATGTGCGCGACTGTGCCCTCGTCGGTGTAGCCGCCCACCACGTCGACGCAGCGGTCGCCGATGTGCAGGTGTCCATCTTCGTAGGTGATGGTCTGCGCGTCGTTTCGCTCCGCGCAGTTGCTGTTCCACACGGGGGTGCCGTCAGCGCCCTTCGGATCCTGGGAGGTCAGGCACTGGCCGAGGCTGTTGCGCAGCTGGCCGACGGTCGTTGCGGCGGCATTGTCCGACCCAGTCGCGTTCGCGGCGGGGGAGAAGACCACCATGTCCCACGAGGACAGCCAGCCCACGTTGAACGTGATGGTCGTGCGACCCTGCTCATCCGTGCCCGTCGTGAAATCGAGCGGCGTCGGGCGGCCACCGTCAGCGTCGGGGCTGACAACGAAGACAGAACCGGGGACCTGCTCGCCCTGCTCCAGGTGGTAGGTGACGGACGTGTCGCCGAATGGGAGGATCCGCTTCGCGGCGTTGCGCCAATACTCGTCGTTGCCGTCCTGATCGTCCGTACGCAGGTTGATCAGGTGCAGGGCCGTGCCCGCGTTGGACGTCATGGTGTTCGCCCAGATCGTGTTTGCGGACCCATCCGTCGAGGTCGGCAGGCCTACGCCAGCGGTCGAGACCTCGACCTGGTGCTCCTTGCGCGTCAGGTTGTCGCCGAAGAGCAGGTTCTCGTAGGCGGTGGAGATGTTGTAGTAGTTCTTCATCCACGTCTGGAGATCAGCGGACATGGAGCGTCCCGAGTTCACGAAGAACTCGTTGTCCAGCATGCGCCCGTAGTCGCCGAGCTCCAGGTGGTGCGCGCCGTTCGCCGCGAAGGCCGCGTCCGCGAGCTTGACGGAGTCCGTATTGAACTCGCGGAAGGTGATGCAGTCGATGTTGACGGGCGTGTAATTCTTATCGTTGGGTACCCAGTAGGAGATCGTGTGGATACCGGGAGTGAGCTCGACGGTCTCCGTCATGTCCTTCCATGTGTAGTAGCTGCCCGTCTGATCGAAGTGAACGTACTTGATGAGCTTCTGCTGCCCGGTCTTACCCATGTCGAGGATCATCTGGTGGTAGGCGCCGTCTGCGTCCTGTCTCGCGTATCGCGTCGTAAACGTAAACGTGCCGCCCTGACCGGCGTCGACGGTGAAAGTGACGGTGCTGCCGCCCGCGGAGAAGTTGCCAGCGTAGGCGCCGCCCGACGCAGAATCGTCGTCGGAGAGGATCTGGGCACCGCCGCTCACGCTCGCCTGGTCGGACTCGGCCTCGATACGCGTCCCCTCATCTGGAGTCACGCCCGGATGGATCGTCTTCTTAGAGTCCTTCGGATCGGGCAAGGAGATTGTGGGGTTGTAGTTGTTTGCGTACGCGGCCACGATCTGCGGCTTGTTACCGGCATTGTTGCGAGCGCTTTGCAGGTAGGACGCAACCTGCGCGTTTGTCTCGTTGTGGTCCCAGAGCTCGGTGTACATGTAGGCAGCGGACGCCTTGTTGATCTTCTCGCTGCCTGCGCCATCGGGCAGGTTGATGCCCACCTGACCGCCGACGTTCTTATACGTGTCATCAACGAGGGCTGCTAGGCCGTCGGTCAGGTCAACAGGATTGCCGGAGGCATCCTTCTTGGAGGTTTGCCCGAGCGTGTCGATGTGCGTGCCGTCGAATTTGAATTCGGTCTTCTGTGTCTTGTATTGCCCGGTGATGTAGGTGCGCCAGTCCTCGTTGTTAACGTTCATCATGAACTGGTGACTCTTGGGCTTGTCCACGCCCTTGGGGGTCGGTACCCACCACTGCTCGCCGAGGTCGCGCACCCAATAGGATCCGTTATCCTCTCGCAGGCGCCACTCGTCCTTGATGGTGTTCGTGTCGTAGTTGTCGTTTGCCGCGTACGCCATCGAGTAGGCGAGCGAACCCATGTTCGCGTTCTTCGCGTCTTGGATGTAGTCGGTGATTGTCTTCTTCGACGCGTAGGTGTCCCGGTACCACAGTGGCCACTTGTCCGCGAGGTCGCCGGTGGCGACGGGCTGCTCGTGGCGGTACTGCCAGTCGTAGTACTGCAGCGCGTTGATGTGGTAGTCCCGGCTGAGCTTATCGATGTAGTCCTGCGGCTTTTGGAAGAGGAACGCCTCGTAGGTGGTGTGTCCGTCAGTGCCTTCGGGGGCGGTGGGCTTGAAGTGGGAGAGGTAGCCCATGCGCGGGAAGCGCGTCCAGCTGGTGGAGGCGTCGATGGCGGTCTCCGCGTGGGTGCCGTCCCCACCGGTCGCGGTGACCAGGTATCCCTGGCCGTCCTCGCTCGGCGTCGTGTAGGTCCAGGTGGCCTTGCCATTGTCGACGGTGGCGTCGCCCGAGTCGATCTCAACGCCGAGGTGGCTGACGGAGAAGTGGACGGTTCCCCCGGTCGAGGCCTCGGCCGTGATCGTCGCCTGCTTACCGGGTTCGTGCGTGGACTTGTCCGTGTAAGCGCGGGTGACGTGTGCCGTGCCCGTGGCGGTGGCCGGTGTGCTGCTCGGCAGGGGTAGAGCGGTGGCGACGACCGCGGTGCCCAGCACGATGGCGGCGGGGATGGTCAGGGGATGTCGTGTCTCCATGACGTGTGTGTCCTCGAAGTTGTTGGCGGGACTGCCCGGTGGGGGAGTCATGCGCGTGAAAATGCGCCCATTCAACGGTAAAGCGATTTTTCGGTAAATTAACCGACAATATGGTCATGCTGGGTGAAAATGTCCCGCAGTGTGGACAAGTAAATTCGTGGATTGGTTGAATTTCCAAGTATTTGCCGGGTGTTGTGCGCTTGTGAGCTGCTGCGATGGTCGTTGTGTGGGGATGGGGTCTGTCGTTGTTTTCTGAAAGTGTCTAACGGAAGGGGCTTGGGGGAGTATTCTGAAAAATTGGGTTTTCTGAGTCCGTTTCGCGCGCGCTATTCTTATTGACGAGGCCGGGGTTGGGAGGCGGAGATAGCAGCCTCTCGGAGTGCGAGGGGCCGCAGATGTTGGGTCGTGCCGTAAGCTGATTTGTGCGGTCCGAACATCAGGTTGATAGCGGGCTTGCGGAGATGAAATAGACCAAGTTGGGGTGCAGCTCATGCGCTCTACGCCGGAAATGAGGACACCGTGGCGGCAGTGATCGAGCGAGCCGAGCTGCATAAGACAATCTGGCGCATCGCCAACGATCTACGCGGCAGCGTGGACGGGTGGGACTTCAAGAGCTACGTTCTGGGCTTTCTGTTCTACCGCTTCATCTCGGAGAACCTGACGGACTACGTGAACGCCTCCGAGCGCGCGGCGATCCTCGCCGAGGGGGGAACCCCTGAAGATGCCACGGCCTTCGATTACGCGACCCTCAGCAACGAGGATGCGGAAGCGGCGCGTGAAGGCATCGTCAAGGAAAAGGGCTTCTTTATTCGCCCGTCTGACCTGTTTGGAAATGTGCGCGCTCAGGCTTCCGGTGATGAGAACCTGAATGAGACCCTCTCCTACGCCTTCCGCTTCATTGAGAACTCGGCGCGGGGCAGTGGCTCCGAGTCTGACCTGCGTGGCCTCTTCGACGACGTGGATGTGAACTCCACGAAGCTTGGGAACACGGTCGCCCAGCGTAACGCGAAGCTCGTGAAGATTCTGGACGCCGTCGGCGATCTGCCTCTGGAGCACGGTGCTGCGCAGATTGATGCTTTCGGTGATGCCTACGAGTACCTGATGACCATGTACGCCTCGAGCGCGGGCAAGTCGGGTGGCGAGTTCTACACACCCCAGGAGGTCGCAGAGGTCCTCGCGACCCTCGCTCTGGATGGGCGCTCCGACGTGACGCGCGTGTACGACCCTTGCGCGGGCTCGGGGTCCCTGCTCCTGAAGTTCGCGAAGCTTCTCGGGTCGTCGAATAGCCGTCAGTATTTTGGTCAGGAGATCAACCTGACGACGTACAACCTGTGTCGTATCAACATGTTCCTGCACGACGTCAACTTCTCGAACTTCGACATCGCGCTGGGGGACACCCTGACGGAAGCTGCCCACTGGGACGATCAGCCTTTCGACGCGATTGTCTCGAACCCTCCCTATTCGACGAAGTGGGTGGGCAAGGACGACATCGCTCTCATTAATGATCCGCGCTTCGCGCCGGCGGGGGTTCTGGCACCCAAGTCCAAGGCGGACCTGGCCTTCACCATGCATATGCTGCACTGGCTGGCAGAGGATGGGACGGCCGCGATCGTCGAGTTCCCGGGCGTCCTGTACCGCGGTGCCGCCGAGGGGAAGATCCGCAAATACCTGGTCGAAAACAACTTCGTGCACGCGGTCATCCAGCTGCCGCCGGACCTGTTCTTTGGGACGACGATCGCGACCTGCATCATCGTGCTCAAGAAGGCGCGCCCCGATCACAGCGTTCTCTTCGTGGACGCATCCGCCGAGTGCGTGCGTGAGGGAAACAAGAACCGCCTGACGGTGGAGAAGCAGCAGCGGATCCTCTCCCTGGTGTCCGAGCGTCAGGCCGTCGACCATGTGGCTGCCCTGGTGTCGATCGACGACATTAAGAGCAACGACTGGAACCTGTCGGTATCCTCCTACGTCGAGCCCGAGGACACGCGTGAGCAGGTGGACATCGTCGAGTTGAACACTCGGATCGCCGGCATTGTGGAGCGTCAGCGCGAGCTGCGCGCCTCTATCGACGCGATCGTCGCAGAACTGGAGGCCGACCGATGAGCCGCCTCGCTGAGCTGATCGAGCAGCTGTGCCCGGACGGGGTGGAATATCGACCCCTGGGAGAGGTTGCCGATTTGCAACGTGGCAGCGGGATGCCGAAGAAGCTTTTTGTCGATGAAGGTATTCCTGCTATTCATTACGGACATATCTTCATGAAGTATGGCATTCATACGAAGTGTGCTGCTGCCTATTTGGCTCCTGAAGACGCGGATAAATTGACTCGCGTGTATCCGGGTGATCTGGTGGTGGCCAATACGAGTGAAAATCTCGAAGACGTGGGAAAGGGCGTTGTGTGGCTCGGTGAAGCAGAGGGGGTCACGGGCGGCCACGCGACTGTGGTGCGCTCCAAGACGGTGGATAGCGTCTTTCTTAGTTATTTTCTTCGCACTGAGGATTTTGCTCTCAAAAAACGCAAGTATTCTCAGGGGACAAAAGTAGTTGAGCTTTCTGCTGCGAATCTATCCAAAATTGATATTCCTGTTCCTCCGCTCGCAGTGCAACGAGAGATCGTGAGAATCTTGGATCAGTTCACGACGCTGGAAGTGGAGCTGGAAGCTGAGCTGGAAGCGGAGCTGGAAGCAAGGCGGACCCAGTATGAACACTACCGCAACCACTTGCTCTCGTATGAATCGCTGGCAGCTCGCGGACCGGTTGAAATGGTGAAGCTCGGAGACGTTGTCGAAATGCGTCGAGGTAGCGGAATGCCGAAATCGGCTTTCGTTAACGATGGTGTTCCAGCGCTGCATTACGGTCATATTTTCACCAGGTATAGTGTGTCAACTTCTGTTGCAGCTGCTTACGTTTCAAGGGATGACGCCAAAAAGCTCGTCACGGTTATGCCTGGTGATCTCGTCCTAGCAAACACGAGTGAAAATCTCGACGATGTTGGTAAAGCGGTTGTGTGGAAAGGGGAAGAAAAGGCGGTCGCGGGTGGCCATGCAACTGCCATAAGCTCGGATTTGCTCGATATGAGCTTTCTGAGTCACTACGTGCGAAGCGTGCATTTTTCAATGAGTAAGAGAAAACTTGCGCGAGGAACGAAAGTCATTGAACTTTCCGGTGTCAATCTGGCGAGGATATCGGTGCCCCTTCCGGATTTGTCGGTGCAACGTCGTATTGCCGATCTGCTCGACGGCTTCGACGCCCTCGTCTCCGACATTACGTCGGATCTCCCCGCCGAGATTGCGGCCCGCCGCGCCCAGTACGAGCACTACAGGGATCGCCTGCTGTCCTTCCCTGAGGAAGTCGTCTCCAGAAGCAACGCGTCTTAGAGACGTGTTCCCCTCGCGTGCGCGAGGGGAACACGAGGGCGTGACTTCAGCTTGCCGTCCACGAGTGGACTATTACGAGGCCCTGTTTTGTCGGGTTTTGCGGTCACCCCTCGGTGTGCGAGTGGCCCATGTCAGCCCTTGCCCTGTCAGTGATGGTAGCCCGTCAGACACTTCCAGGCAACGCCCAGAACCCTCCCGATGCGAGCTGCCCGGTGCAGCCTGGACGCAGATGACGGCGGGTGACGTTAGCATCGGATCAACGTCACCAGACGGGAGGGAAGCCTCCCGCGTGCCAGCCCCGGCCTCGTGAATGAGACCCGTAGAGAAAGGAACGCGAGTGTCCACCGCCGCACCTCGCCCCCGCATCGAACCCGTCGTCGTCTCCGACGAATTCACGGTCGTCGGCCTCTACCACCCGACCCGTGACGAGGAGCAGGACTACCAGAGCGAAGCCGCCCTCGAGGACGACCTCATCAAACAGCTGTGCGCCCAAGCCTACGAATACGCGGACATCCACGACTGCGACGGCCTCGAAACGAACCTGCGCGTCCAGCTCGAGGCCCTCAATGACTACCGGTTCAGCGACGAAGAATGGAAGCGCTTTTACCGTCACTCGATCGTTGACGCCCCCTCCACTGATGGGAACCCTGTCGTCGCTAAAGCCCGCCGCATCCAGGAAGACCACGTGCAGGTCCTTATCCGTGACGACGGCACCCCCAAAAACATCAGCCTCATCGACAAGACCAACATTCACCGCAACAAGGTGCAGGTGATTCGCCAGTACGCCATCGACACCGGCGCACGCTCTAACCGATACGATGTCACCATCCTCGTCAACGGCCTGCCCTTGGTCCACATCGAACTCAAGCGGCGCGGCAAAGAACTGCGCGAAGCCTTCAACCAGATCGACCGCTACCAGCGCGACTCCTTCCACGCCAGCGCCGGAGACGGACTCTTTGGCTACGTGCAGATCTTCGTCATCTCCAACGGCGCACACACCAAGTACTACTCCAACACCGTGCGCCTCCAGCACATCACCGAAAACCAGGGAACGCGCCGACAAGTGGCCGCCGCGAACGCGCGATCCTACGAATTCACCATGTGGTGGACCGACGCCGCCAACAACCAGATCCCCGATCTCAGCGACTTCACCGCCACATTCCTGGCCAAGCGCACCATCCTCGCCATCCTGACGCGCTACTGCGTGCTCAACACCTCCGGCGCTCTCCTCGTGATGCGCCCCTACCAGATCGCCGCGACCGAAGCGATCCTCCAGCGCATCAAGACCTCCACCATGAACAAGCAGACCGGGACTGTCGCCGCCGGCGGATACGTCTGGCACACGACCGGCTCCGGAAAGACCCTCACCTCCTTCAAGACCGCAAAGCTCGCCGCCGGCATGGAAGGGGTCGACAAGGTCCTCTTCGTCGTCGACCGCAAGGACCTCGACCACCAGACCATCCGCGAATATAACGCCTTCGCCGAGGGGACCGTTTCCGCCAACCAATCCACCCGGCAGCTCGCCAAACAAATCAACGACACGTCCACCCCGATCATCGTCACCACCATCCAAAAGCTCGCGACCTTCGTCAAGAGCCACCGCGGGCACGCCATCTACTCCGGGCACGTCGTCCTCGTCTTCGACGAATGTCACCGCAGCCAGTTCGGCGACATGCACACCGACATCACGCGAGCCTTCCGCAACTACCACCTCTTCGGCTTCACCGGAACACCCATCTTCGCGGAAAATGCCTCCAGCTCCGGCAAAGCAAACCTACGGACGACCGAGCAGGCCTTCGGAGACCAGCTGCACTCCTATACGATCGTCGACGCAATCCGGGACAACACCGTCCTGCCGTTCCGCGTCGACTACCTCAATTCGTTCCGCGTGCGCGACGGCGTCGATAATCACGACGTCGAAGGCATCGATACCGACAGCGCATACATGAACCCTCAGCGTATCTCGGCCGTGGTCTCCTACATCCTCGAGCACTTCGATCAAAAGACGAAGCGCCACGCCTCCTTCCAGTACAAGAAGCGGCGCGTGAACGGGTTTAACTCCCTGTTCGCCACCTCCTCCATCAAGGCCGCCCGTGCCTACTACCAGGAATTCAAACGCCAACAGGCCGACCTGCCCGAGGCACGCAGGCTGAGCGTTGGAATCATCTACTCATACGCGCCCAACGCCGAGGCTCCGGGCACCGGCCTGCTCTCCGAAGAATCCATGGACCCCTCGGCCCTCTCCCAGGACGACCGTGCCTTCCTCGACGAGGCGATCGCCGACTACAACCAGCAGTTCGGGACCAACTACGGCAGCGATGCCTCGGGATTCGAAAGCTACTACGAGAGCCTCTCCCAAGCCCTCACCGACAAGCGCATCGACCTGGTCATCGTCGTCGACATGTTCCTCACCGGCTTCGACTCCAAGTCCCTCAACACCCTGTGGGTCGACAAGAACCTGCGCGCCCACGGCCTCATCCAGGCGTTCTCGCGCACAAACCGAATCCTCAACTCGGTGAAGACCTACGGAAACATCGTCTGCTTCCGCAACCTCGAAGACGCCACGAACGACGCGATCGCCCTGTTCGGCAACAAGGAAGCGCGCGGCCAGGTCCTCCTGCGCCCCTACGGCGAGTACCTGTCCACCTACCTGGGGGTCATCGAGCAGCTTCGCATCGACTTCCCCCTGCCCATCGGATCGATCGCCTCCGAGAAGGAACAGAAGCAATTCATCGACCTCATGGGGCAGGTCCTGCGCCTGCGCAACATCCTCACGTCCTTCGACGACTTCGAGAGCGACGATACGATCGCCCCGCGCGAGCTCGAAGACTACCGGAGCATCTACCTCGACCTGTACAACGAAGCACGGGAGCGTTCGAAAGCGAACAAGGAACCGATCGCCGACGACCTCGTCTTCGAAATGGAACTCGTCAAGCAGGTCGACATCAACGTCGACTACATCCTCATGCTCGTCGAACACCATCGGGGCGAGCGCGGGGATGACGACGACCGGGAAATCCCCGTCGAAATCATGCGTGCCCTTGCTTCGTCGCCTGCACTGCGTGGCAAGCGCGATCTCATCGAAGAGTTCTACCGCCGGGTCTCCCTCAACGGGGACGTCCCCACAGAGTTCGAATCCTTCATCACCGCCAAGCGCGACAGCGAACTCGACGCAATCATCGAGGCCGAACGCCTCGGCGAGGGCGCGCGGGACTTCGCGTACGACTCCCTGCGCGAGGGCTACGTTCCCGACGAAGGAACTGGCCTGTCCTCGATCCTCCCGCCGGTCCGCCGCTTCGGTGGCGGTGGCAGCCGCGAAGCCATCCGCTCGCGTGTCCTCGACGCACTGAGGACCTGGGTCGAACGATTCTCCGGACTCGGAGGACTGTGACGAACCGGCCCCGGCCTCGTGAAGGACGAGGCCGGGGCAGAGGTTCATCTCCCGCCTAAAGACAGGGGAGGGGCAGCTCAGAGGGCGGAGACGAACTCCGCGAGGCGCTCCGCATGCTCGCGCGAACGCTTCACCATGTCCGCGCGTGCCGCCTCATCCGTGCGATTCGCGTACGACACCCCGAACAGCGGCAGGCTCCCCGCAAACTCCATCCCCGTCAGCGCACACGTCGCCTTCACGGGCGTCAGCAAGTCATTGAAATCGACAGAATCCGGCTGATAGTAAGCCTCCGACGCCCCCGTCGTCACCGACACCACCAACTTCTTACCGCGCAACGCCGTCCCCGTAGACCCGTGGCTGAAACCGCGCACAAACACGTCCTCCATCCACTTCTGCAGCAGCGCCGGCCAGCCATACCACCACAGTGGATACTGCAACACGATCACGTCCGCCGCGGCAAGCTTGTTCTGCTCCGCCTCAACGTCAAACACGTAATCGGGATACAACTCGTCAAGATGATCAATCTCGACGTCCGGAAGCAGGGACGCTAGCTCCTCCAGGATCGTCTTATTCGCCACCGAATCATCGCCGGTGCGGGGGTGCCCCGACACAACTAGAACCTTGGACATCGCATTTCCTTTCGTCGATGCGAGAAGTCTACGCCCGCCCAAACTACCGTGAACAGGGCGTACACACGGGTTTCGCGCGGGGTGAAGACGCGGTACAGAAGACGCTTCCACGCCGGACTACAATAGAGACATGGCCCACACCGATTCCCAGCCCCTCACCCTGCGCCGCATCCTCCTCGTCATCGCGACGGGCGTCGGTGCAGGATTCCTCTCCGGGCTCTTCGGAGTGGGCGGCGGCCTCGTCATCGTGCCAGCCCTCATGGCGGTCCTCGGCATGGACCAGCGCCGCGCCTCGGCCACCTCCCTCGCCGCCATCATCGTTACGGCAGCCGTCGGCTCGGGCACCTACGCCCTCCACGGCGAGGTCTCCTGGGCGGGCGGCGCGCTCCTCGTCGTCGGCGCGCTCATCGGCTCGCAAATCGGCGTGTGGCTCCTGCGCCGCCTCCCGGCCCCCTCGCTGCCCTGGATCCTCATCGGCTTCACGGTCTTCGTCATCGTCTCCCAATACCTCCACGTCCCCACGCGTGAGGGAGCCGTTTCGCTGACCCTGGCCTCGTGCGCCCTCATGATCCTGGTGGGCCTGTGCGCCGGAATCCTCTCCGGCCTGGTGGGCGTGGGCGGCGGATCCGTCATCGTGCCCGGCATGGAGCTCGCCGTCGGCGCGGGAGACCTGATCGCGCGCGGCACGTCTCTCCTCGTCATGATCCCCACCGGCATCGCCGGCACCGTCACCAACCTGCGCCATGGCATGGTCGACCTGCGCATCGGACTCATCGTCGGCGCCTCCGCCGCGGCCACGGCCCCCGCCGGGCGCCTCGTGGCCACGCTCGTATCCCCGAGCGTCGGCGCGATCCTCTTCAACATCTTCCTGCTGTCCATCATCGCCTCGACGATCCTCAAGATGCGCAAGAAGGCGCGCGCCCAGGGCTAAACGATTCCGTGTGGAATAGCGGCTTTGCCTGCGAGTTTCCCCGTTTGATCAGGGATGTCGTCTTCTGCGCCAGTCGCTCCTACGGTCACCCGGAAATTTCGCATGCAATTCCCATCCACTGCTTCGTGGGTGTCATTAGAAAACCGCGTCATTCCAACGATCCGATTTCAAAAATCAAAACAGTTGAGAGGGAATTGCATGCGAAATTGGGGAGCGGGCGGGAAATATCGTCAGGAACCCTGGCGTCATGCCGGGACATGCTGACCTCATGCATAAAACGCACCTCCACCCGCCGCACGGATACCTGCATGCACAAACGGCCCCGACCTCGAAAATGAACGAGGCCGGGGCCGAAACGTCAGTCGCGAACGCGACTAGCGGATCACTCGTCGGCGGCGCTGGGGTGCGTCATGTCGGCGGGAACGACCCACGCGTCGAACTCGTCGGCCGTCAGGAAGCCGAGCTCGAGCGCGGACTCGCGCAGCGACAGGCCCTTGTGATGCGCGTTCTTCGCGATCTTGGAGGCCTTGTCGTAGCCGATGTGGCGGTTCAGGGCCGTCACCTGCATGAGGTTGATGTCCAGGTTGTGCTTGATCTTCTCGTAGTTGGGCTCGATGCCGTACGCGCAGTGCGTATCGAAGGACACGCAGGCGTCGCCCAGTAGACGGATGGACTCCAGGACGTTCCACGCCATGACGGGCTTGAAGACGTTGAGCTGGAAGTTACCCTGCGAGCCGGCGAAGCCGACCGTCGCGTCGTTGCCGAACACCTGGGTGGCGACCATCGTCATGGCCTCGCACTGGGTCGGGTTGACCTTGCCCGGCATGATGGACGAGCCCGGCTCGTTCTCGGGGATGATCAGCTCGCCGATACCGTTACGCGGACCCGACGCGTACCAACGCACGTCGTTCGCGATCTTCATGAGGGCGTCGGCCAGGACGCGCAGCGCGCCCGAGACCAGCACCAGCGCGTCGTGCGCGCCCAGGGCGGCGAACAGGTTGCCGGCCTGCTTGAACTCGATGCCCGTCTCCTCGGAGATCTTCTTGGCGGTGAGCTCGCCGAACTTCGGGTGAGCGTTCAGGCCGGTGCCCACGGCAGTGCCGCCGATGGCCAGCTCGCGCGCACGCGTGTCCGCGTACTCGATGCCGTCGAGGGCGAAGTCGATCTGAGCAACCCAGCCCGAGATGACCTGGCCCAGGCGGATCGGGGTCGCGTCCTGCAGGTGGGTGCGGCCCACCATGATGACGTCGTCGAACTCCTTGGCCTTCTTGTCCAGGGTGTTACGCAGCTGGCGCACGCGCGGGTACATGTCGTGCAGCTCGGAGACGACCGCGATGTGCATGGCGGTGGGGAACGTGTCGTTGGAGGACTGGCCGCGGTTCACGTGGTCGTTGGGGTGCACGGGGGACTTGGTGCCCATGGTGCCGCCCGCGAGCTCGATGGCGCGGTTGGAGATGACCTCGTTGGCGTTCATGTTCGACTGCGTGCCCGAACCGGTCTGGAAGACGACCAGCGGGAAGTTGTCGTCGAGCTTGCCGGAGATGACCTCGTCGGCGGCCTGCGCGATGTAGCCGGCGATGTCGGCGGGCAGCTCGCCCAGCTCGGCGTTGGCCAGGGCCGCGGACTTCTTCAGGATGCCAAGGGCGCGCACCATCGGGCGACCCCACACGAAGGTGTTGCGTCCAATGTCGAAGTTGTGCAGCGAACGCTCGGTCTGAGCGCCCCAGTAACGGTTCGCGGGGACCTCAACGGCTCCCATCGAGTCGGTTTCGGTACGGGTTTCTTGTGCCACAGGTGGCTCCTTCGCGTAGGGCTTACGTACCCTTCTAGGATAGCGCCGTACGCGCACTGAGGCGTGGGGCACTCGTCCTAGTCATGCTCCTCATCGCGCGCGCGGGCCTCGAGATCAGCGCGGCGCAGCAGCCACCAGGCGCACGCGCACGACAGCGCGACGAGTGAGAGCGCCAGCGCGAAGGGCGACAGGGGCATCCATCCGTACAGGGCGGTGGCGCTCACGGGGGCGACGATCCACGTGATCGCGCCGGTCGCGTTGATGACGCCGGCGATGCCGCCCTGCTCGCGCGCGCTCACAGCCAGGGACGCGCCCGCCGAGTAGCCGGGAGACGCCATGCCCGACGCGACGCCCATCGCGAACGTCGAGGCAGCCAGCGCCCACAGCGACGGCGCGATCGTCAGGCATGCGAGAGCCACGAGCGCGAGCGTCATGCCCGTGCGCAGCAGCGTGCGCGGGCTCCACCCCAGGCGCGGCACAACGATCAGCTGCATGAGCATGGCGCCAGCGGCGTTGGCCAGCAGCATGAGCGCGGTGACCGAGACTGCGGGTGCGGGGTCCAGCCCACCGCGGTCCTGGACGAGGAAGCCCATCGTGATCTGAACGACGCCGTTCGCGAAGTAGATGCCGAACACCGAGGCAATCCACGGGGCGATACGTCGGTCGGTCCACCGCACGCGCGGGGGCAGGTCCCCGTCCGTGGTCCCCGCGCTGGCGTTATCCGCCACGGTCGTTGCCGTCGGTTCCGTCGGTTCCGTCGACGAGGCAGTGGCCGCCTGCTCGGGTTCCGCGTCCTCACCGGTCAGGCGGGGCAGGCGCCTCCTCGGGCCGGTGGATGCTCCGTCGCGGGGCAGCCAGATGAGGGCGATGGCCAGCGCGATGAGGACGAAAATCGGCGTGGCGTGCACGGGGCCGAAAATCCACCACGCACCCAGCGCCGACGACATGAGGGAACCGACCATGACGGACAGGTTGATCGCGCCGGAGAACGCGGACGTGCCGCGCACACGCGAGGCCTCGTCGGGGGTCACCTCGGCGACGAGGGCCTGGCCCGTCGGCGGAATCGCCGCAACGGCCGCGCCGAAGAAGGGACCGCGCGCAGCCATGATGGCACCCGCCGCGAGGAAAGCGCCGATGTAACCGGCAGCCCGCGCCCACACGGCCGCCGAGAAGAGCGTGCCCGCCGTGAGTGCCAATAAGAGCGCCAACAGGATGACGCGCCTGCGCCCCCACGCGATCGAACGGCGTCCCCAGAACTGGCTGAGCGCCGTCACCGCGGCGGCCGCCAAGGAAACAGCCGCGCCCACGATCCACTCGGGCAGGTTAAGAGCGCGCGACAGGGGAGCGATCGACACGTTGAGCATGTTCTGAGCCGTGTACGTAAACAGCGCGATCGCCACGAGCGCGCGCAGCGTCGGATTCGTCAGCAAAGGTGATGAGGGCACAGTGCATCCTACGACGAAGGCCCCGCGCGATGCGCGGGGCCTTGCCGGACAGGTAACGAAACGGGGAAACGCTTAGCGTTGCACCCAGGTGCTCACCTTCCAGCGAGCGTCCCCCGAGCGCTCACGCCACTCGGCGTCGCTGCGTTCCTCGTCCCTGCGCCACAGCGCCGGATCCAGCGGCGGCGCGTACACGAACGTCGAACCCTCGGGCGCGCTCGCGCCCACGTCCAGATCCAGGTCGGTGACCACGGCCTCGTCCAAGAGTGGGAGAGTCTGCGCATAGAGCTGAGCCCCGCCCGTGATCCAGATGTACGGGGCATCCGTGCGCGCCGTTTCCTCGCGCGCGATCTGCAGCGCCTCGTCGATCGAGGACACGACGAGCGCACCCTCGGCCTCGTACCCGGGCGTGCGGGTGATCACGATGTTTGTGCGACCCGGCAGTGCGCGACCCAGGGCCTCCCACGAGCGGCGGCCCATGATGATCGGGCAGCCCATCGTGGAGGTCTTAAAGTGGCGGAAATCCGCGGGAACATGCCAGGACATGGCCGTGCCCGTCCCGATGATCCCGTTGCTATCCTGCGCCCAAATCGCGGCGAGCTTCGTCATACGGCGACCGGAGCCTTGATCGTGGGGTGATGCTGGTAGTCCGTCACCGAAATATCGTCGAAGGAGTACTCAAACATAGAGGGAGCCTTCGCGAGCTCTAGACGCGGGAACGGGTAGGGCTCGCGGCTCAGCTGCTCGGTCACCTGCTCCGTGTGGTTGGAGTAGATGTGGCAGTCCCCGCCCGTCCAAATGAAGTCGCCGACCTCAAGGCCCGCCTGCTGGGCGAACATGTGGGTGAGCAGCGAGTAGGACGCGATGTTGAAGGGCACGCCCAGGAACATGTCCGCGCTGCGCTGGTAGAGCTGCAGCGACAGGCGGCCGTCGGCCACGTACAGCTGGAAGAACGCGTGGCAGGGCTCGAGCGCCATTTCGGGCAGGTCGCCGACGTTCCACGCGGAGACCACCATGCGGCGCGAATCCGGGTTCGTCTTGAGCGTTTCGAGGACCTGGGAAATCTGGTCGATGTGGCGGCCGTCTCCCGCGTTCCACGAGCGCCACTGGACGCCGTACACCGGGCCCAGCTCTCCGTCCTCGTCCGCCCACTCGTTCCAGATGCGGATCCCGTTGTCCTGGAGCCAGGACACGTTCGACGACCCCGAGAGGAACCAGAGGAGTTCGCCGACCACCGACTTGAGGTGCACGCGCTTCGTCGTGATCAGCGGGAAGCCCTTGGACAGGTCGTAGCGCAGCTGCGCCCCGAACAGGGAACGCGTGCCCGTGCCGGTGCGGTCACCCTTGGGGGTGCCCTCACGCATAATGCGCGCCAGCAGGTCCTCGTACTGGCGGTCGACGGCGCTCACGTCAGTTGATCCGCTCGTTCGTCCACGTGTGCGAGGCCGGCAGCGCCTGGTCGACGACCGAGTGCTCGATCGTGCAGTTGCGCTTGATTGCGGCATCGGCGCGACGCTTGAGATCCTCGATCTCCTCGTCGGACAGGGCAGACATGTCCTGGACCAGCTCGACGTCCACGTGCGTGAAACGATCATTCTGCTGGTCGTAGTCGCCGGAGACGCCGACGAACTGCTCGAAATCGTCGCCCAGGCGAGCCGCCATGCGGGCATCCGAGCTCATCGCGTTGCAGCCCGCGATCGCGAGCTTGAGCAGATCGCCGGGGGAGAAGAGGCCGGGGCCATGACCGATGCGGATCTCGGCGCCGTCCTGGTTGCGGGCGACGTACTGACGCACGCCCGTACGCTGCATGTACAGAGACTTAGGGGTATCACTCATGGCACCTATTGTGTCGCGAAAAGACCCCGCCCGCCCAGTAACATGCGCTGGGCGGGCGGGGTTCCTCGTAGAGCGTAGAAAAAGCTTTAGCGATGCTCCTCCAACCACTGCGCGGCACTCGCCTGCTCGTTGTCGGTCAGGCGACCCACGCGGGCCACCGCCTCCTTCTCGATGCGTCCGCCCAGCAGGGGCACGCGCACCGACAGGTTGCCGCTCACCTCGCGGGCTGAGCCCGCATCGGTTGGGGTCAGCGTGGACGTGGCCTCGACGGACACGGGCGCGCCGTCCACGGCCACGGACGTGCGGGAGGTGGCCCCGGCCTCGTTGAGTGTCCACTCCTCGGTGAAAGTGACGCGCAGATCGGACTTGACAAAGCGCGCGGCCGCCGCCGGGATCAGCTCGGGGCGCACGGTGCCCGCGTACGACGCGCGCTGGCCCTCCACCGACACGGTCGTCGAGCCTTCCACGACAAACCGGCCGAAGCGTCGCTCCAGGTAGTCGGGGGTCAGGTACATGGCGACGACCTCGTCGACCGTACCGGGGTAAGAAATAGACTGCGTGAATTGCATGGCTCTCCTGACGTGATAACCAGCGCCGAAGCGTGTCCCGGCGCTCATTTACAACGAAGGTCCGCCCTCGCGGCCCCACTCCCTTTAGAGTAGATGCATGCGTAGTCTCATGCAGTTAGCTGAAGAAGCCTCTTCGACGCCGTTGTCGGAGCAGGACATCGATTGGCTGCACCTCCTCCTCGCGGACTGGCAGGTGCTCGCTGACCTGGCGGCCGCCGACCTGGTTTTGTGGCTGCCCGCCGACGACGGGCGCTTCATTGCCGCCGCCCACTGCCGCCCCGCGACCTCCGCGACCGTCCACGTGGACGACATCATCGGCCTGCACCTGCCCGCCGCCCGCGAAATCGATCTGCGTCGCGCCCTGCAGTCTGGGGAGGTCGTGCGCTCGACGGCCGCGCGCTGGGCGGGCACGTACTCGATGATGGAAACATGCGTGCCCGTGTGCCACGACGGGCGCATCATCGCCGTCGTCACCCGCGAGGCGAACCTGTCGAGCCCGCGCCTGTCCCTCGGTTTTGAAGGATGGACGGTGGCGGCTGCCGACACCCTGTGCCAGATGATGGCGCGCGGCGAATACCCCTACGACTCGACCCCGCAGGTCACCTCCCACGGTGTCCCGCGCGTCCTCGACGGAGCCCTCCTGCTCGATGCGGAGGGGCGCGTCCAGCACGCGACACCTAACGCTGTGTCCTGTCTGCGCCGCCTCGGCATCCGCACGCACGTGACCGGCAAGGTCCTCGCCCAGGAGATCACCGAGGTCATCGGCGAGGGGACCCTCATCGAAGAATCCATGGCGGTCGTTGTCATGGGCCGAGCCTCCTGGCGCGTCGAGATCGCCGCGCGCGCCTCCACCGTCAGCATGCGCGCCCTGCCCCTCGTCAACGGGCGCAAGCGCCTGGGCGCCGTCATCCTGACGCGCGACGTCTCCGAGGTCCACCGCCACGAGCAGGAACTCATGACGAAGGATGCGACGATCCGCGAGATCCACCACCGCGTGAAGAACAACCTGCAGACCGTGTCCGCCCTGCTGCGACTCCAGTCGCGCCGCTCCTCCGAGGAAGCGGTCAAGGTGGCGCTTGCCGAGGCCGAGCGTCGCGTGCAGGCGATCGCGACCGTGCACGCCGCCCTGTCGCAGAACGTGGATGAGTCGGTGGACTTCGACGAGGTCGCGCGCACGATCGTGCGCATGGCCGGTGCGATCGCCTCGACGGACCACGCCGTTGAGGTCATCACGACCGGTAGCTTCGGTACCATTCAGGCCGACCAGGCCCAGGCTCTGGCGACCGTCCTCAACGAGCTGGTCGCCAACTCTGTCGAGCACGGCCTCGCGGACCGTGATGGCCTTATCGAGGTGCGCGCCGAACGCCTGGGCTCGTCCATGACGGTGACCGTCGCAGACAATGGCGTGGGCTTCGTGCCGGGTACGCCGATGAGTGGCCTGGGCACGCAGATCGTCCATCAGATGGTGCGTGGCGAGCTCAAGGGCTCCATCGAGTGGGCCCCGCGTGAGGGCGGCGGCACGCTCGTGACGCTCCACGCGAACCTGGACCCCGCCTGACGGGGTCCGCGCGGGCTGGCTCAACGTTTCACCTATGAACGAGGCCGGGGATCCATGGTGGATCTCCGGCCTTGATCGTTGGTGCGCCGCGGGGCGGCGGTGGTCTGTTAGCAGCCCGCGCGGCGTGCGCGCGCGGCGCGGCGCTTGAGCGCGCGGCGCTCTTCCTCGCTCATACCGCCCCAGACGCCGGCATCCTGGTTGTTATCGATAGCCCACTGCAGGCAGATGCCCGCGACCTCGCACTCACGGCATACGGCCTTGGCCTCGGCGACCTGTGCGATGGCCGGACCCGTGTTCCCGATGGGGAAGAAAAGTTCCGGGTCAACTGTCAGGCATGCCGCCTTACTCCGCCAATCCATGATGTGTCTTTCGCTCCTCGACTGCCATGCGCTCGGGATGTTTTGCTTGTTCTCTAGTCAGTGTCCGTTCGTCATCTTAGTCGCGCAAGGGGGAGGCAACAGCGAAATGACAACGTCACTATGCGGCTGCTCACGGAGCCCGAATAAGATGGGACTTAGGTATTAACTGACCCAACGGTTAGTTGGACTGTTGTCAGCGTATCACCCTCGCAGATCAGTCCGCATGAAGGGGTCCAGCGTCGCGCGAGGACGGAGAGCGGGGATGCGTGGCAGTGTTGAATTAACGCGCGAATGACATTGTTCGTGGGATTCATCGCGAGAACTCTGTGCCCATCCCATCTGGCGATACGAGTCCAGGATCCTTGAGGAATTACGTCAGAAATTGTTGGCGTTTCTGCCCATCCGAGATGCGCGTGGAGTGCTGTGAGGATGGACGCGTCCTCCTGTCTGCCGATGATGATCCAGGGCAGCGGGTGATCCCATGTCGGCACCTCGTACGTGGGGCCGATCAGGGCCGGTGCATCCGTATTTCTGACCAGCGCCGAGACAGTTGCTGGGCTGGGGATGCGCCAGCTGTTTCTCTCATGTTCCGGATGAGCTTCCAGGTCACACGCGGTCCTGGGTATGCATGCGAGGAGGGTGCGTTCTCCGGGCCGTGCGAGCAGCGCCTGCCCAGGGCCTAGCGTGCGCAGGTCGGCGGGGGAGATGCCAGCATGGAGCGCTTCGTCCGCATCGCGTGCGCGCACGAGGCGTGTCGAAAACGCGCCCATCGTGGCACTCGATGCGGTGAAGCGCCCCGGGTAGGCTGCGACGATAATGACGCCGGCTCGCCGTGCCCCACCCAGCAGTGCGGCCCAGAGGGAATCCGCCTGCGGGGCTGACAGTGCCTGGGTGAGGGAGGCGCGCAGTGCGGCCGCGTCGGTGATAGCCAGGATCGCTGGGCCGTGCTCGCAGATTCCCTCCAGCAGGTCGATGGTGGAGACGTCGTCGCAGGCCAGGAATGACGCGCAGCCCGCAGCGCCCTCGTCTCCGATCACGTGGAGGGGATAGTCGCACCGACTCGCGATGCGCGTCGCGAGGGCGAGGGCCCACCGCGAGGCGAGGCTGGCCTCGTGCGCGCTGGCCTGAATCTGGATGCTTCCGCCGTCCCACACGAAGGGGGAATGCTCCTCGATCCCCTCGACGAGGCCGAGGGTGAGAACCCCCGCATTCGCCGGGGTGGGGCCTGGGTGCTGGTGTGTCAGCGCGGTTGCGGATCCGTTCGCAGCATCAACCTCGTCCCACGTGAGGGTCTCGGGCAGCTCGGGTGCCCACAGAGGAGCCGCACTCCCATTCGGCCACGAAAGCGCGCAGCGCGAGACGACGGAGGCGACGTTATCCATGTAGGCCAGCTGGATGACGCCGACGCCGTCGAGGACAGCGCGCCCGGGAACCCGGGGCAGCGAGGCGGCCCGTGCGTCCCCGAGGATGTCGGTCGAATCGGCGGCGCTCACGCAGCGCAGGGACAGGCGGATGTCCATGTTGGCGCGCATCTGCGCACTCACGGCCCCCGACGGGCGCTGTGTTGCCGCGATGAGGTGGAGACCTAGGCTGCGCCCCTGCGCGGCGAGCCGCAGCAAGACCTCCATCGACGAGGGGTGGGCCTGGGCGAGGAAACGGAACTCGTCAATGGCGACGATGAGCCGGGCAGGGGCCTCGGGGACCGAGGAGGGGTCGCCCTCGTGGGCGCGCTCCCACGTGGCCAGGTCGGGGAACCCGCGTGCACGCAATTGCTCCTCGCGGCGCTGTAGCTCGGCAGCGATCCCCTCGAGAGCCCGCGTCGTCGCACCGGGATCCAAATCGGTCAGGAGCGCGTGCGTGTGGGGCAGTGCCTGCAGGCGGGCGAATGTCGATCCGCCCTTGTAGTCGATGAGGACGAAGCGCACCTTGTCGGGGCTGTAGCAGTGCGCGATCGAGGCAAGCCAGCCGATCAGCGCCTCCGATTTCCCGGAACCCGTACACCCGGCGACGAGCGCGTGCGGGCCATCAGAGACGAGGTCCAGCTCGATGGGGCCAGACTGCGACATCCCGATCCGCACGCTCAGGACGCCGGAGGACCCACGGGCATGGTCTGGATCCCATCCCACGCGCGAGGGGAGAGCGTCGCGAGCATCCGCTCGGGTGACCGTCCACCACCACTGAGGCGCGACCGGCAGATCATCGGTGACACACACCTGCGCGCACCAGGACGGCAGGCGAGCGATGGAGGACGCGTACCCGATGTGCACGGTCGGTCTGTCATCCTCCGCGCCTCGCGCGCAGTGCGGGCACGACTCGCCAGCACTCACGTGGATGTCCACGCCCGCGTGCCCCAGCAGGACTGGGGAGGCGCTGTTCCACCACACCCTCGCGCCTCCCACCTGCGCGGCTATCTGCCCCGCGCACCACAGGGCACACTGGGTGGCGTGGAGTCCCGCGATACCGAGCGCGGAGCGCCCCGGCTCATCCGACGACGTCGAGAGGAGCACGCGTTGACGGGGGCTCGTGGCCCGTCCCGGCCACACGCTCGCCCGCACGCTCCGGGGCGAGGGGCCGCAGTCAGGTAGTCCAGCGAGCACCAGTGAGAGCGTGGCGCCATCCCAACCCCTACGCCGCCGACGCGCACGCCAGCAGAGAATGATCGCGGTGACGCAGGCGACGGCCGCCACCAGCGAAGCGATACCGATCCATAACCGTGGAGCGCTCGCGGCTGCTCGCAGGCGCCAGCCCATGAAACCGAGCATGACGACGACGGAAACCAGGGGAGCACCCCTGAGCAGGGACGATCCCGTGAGCGAGCCCCGGCCTCGTCGCTCGACGCCCGGCCACGCCAAGCGCATCGGGCGCGCGCGGACCTCGAAAACGTCGTCGCCGAGGCGCAGGCGAGCCCCGGGGGTCATCTCCCGCGCGGTGCGGGCACTGCACCACCAGCGTGCGCGGGTGCGCAGCCGAAACGGAGGGGAATCCGGCCGGGCATCAAGGAACGCGCGACCCTCACGCGTGGTGAAAACCGCGTGTGTGCGCGCCACGCTCGCGCATGACAGGGGCATATCGCCCGCGCGACCGACCGTGCCGGGGGCCACCACGACACCAACGTCGGGTCCCTGAACGCACGCGAGGTGCAGGTCGGTGCGCAGGGCAGCGCGGGCGAGACAACCAGAATCTTTCATAACCCAACGATCCCGCCGCTTGCGAGCGCATTCAAGCGCCAGGACACGCCCTGTGGATAACCGGTCGCGGCCCCGAAACCCTGTGGATAAGCGCCTCGCAGGACCGTGTGGCTATGACCACCTCCGCCGTTGGAAGGCCTCGCCCACCGGCCCGCCAGCCTCCCGGAATGCAAGAATGGACCCCATGGCTGACTCCACGTTCGAGACGACACGCGACCGTTACAACGACCTCGTTGAGCGCATCAACGAGGCCCGCGCTGCCTACTACGACCGTGATTCGCCGACCCTCGCGGACGCGGACTACGACCGCATGTACCGCGAGGTCGAGGAGATTGAGGAGCGCTACCCGCAGCTGCGCGGAGCCGACTCGCCCACGATGAGCGTGGGCGGCAGCGTCGACTCCGGGTTCTCCGAGGTGCGCCACCTCGCCCAGATGATGTCCCTCGACGACGTGTTCTCCCTCGAGGAGCTCGCCGGCTGGGAGACCCGCATGGCCGAGGCCACCGGCATCTCCGACCTCGAGATGACGACCGAGGTGAAGGTCGACGGCCTGTCCATCAACCTCCTGTACGAGAACGGACGCCTCGTGCGCGCCGCGACCCGAGGCGACGGTTACGTCGGCGAAGACGTCACCGCCAACGCACGCACGATCGCGTCGATCCCGCAGACCCTGACGGGCACCGTCCCCACCCGCATCGAGGTGCGCGGCGAGGTTTACTTCCCGGTCGCCGACTTCGCCGCATTCAACGAGGCCCGCGTCGAGGCCGGGGAAAAGACCTTCGTCAACGCGCGCAACGCCGCCGCCGGATCCCTGCGCCAAAAGGACCCGGCAGAGACCGCCAAGCGCCCCCTCGCGATGGTCGCCCACGGCATTGGCTTCGTCGAGGCCGGGGAGGACTTCACCGAGCCGACCACCCAGATGGGCTGGTACGAGCAGCTGCGCGACTGGGGTCTGCCCGTCTCGCCCTACACGCGCCTGCTCACGGGCCGGAAGGCCATCGAAGAGCGGATCGCCGAGATCGGCGCGGACCGCCACGGCCTCGTCCACGAGATCGACGGCGTCGTCGTCAAGGTTAACGACCTGGCCCTCCAGCGTTCCCTTGGTTCGACCTCGCGCACCCCGCGCTGGGCGGCCGCCTACAAGTTCCCGCCCGAAGAGGTCCACACGCGCCTGCTCGACATCCGGGTACAGGTGGGCCGCACGGGCCGCGTCACCCCGTACGGTGTCATGGAATCCGTGCTGGTCGCCGGCTCGAACGTCGCGCGCGCGACCCTGCACAACGCCCAGGAGGTCGCCCGCAAGGGCGTGCTCATCGGCGACCTCGTCGTCCTGCGCAAGGCCGGCGACGTCATCCCCGAGATCGTCGCCCCCGTCGAGGACGCGCGCAACGGCTCCGAGCGCCCCTTCGTCATGCCTACCGAGTGCCCCTCCTGCGGGACGACGCTCTTCCAGGAGAAGGAAGGCGACGTCGATCTGCGCTGCCCGAACAAGGGTTTGTGCCCCGCGCAGATCACCGAGCGCCTCGCCCATGTCGGCGCCCGATCCGCCCTGGATGTGGAGGGCCTCGGCGACGAGTCCGCGCTCGCCATGACCCAGCCCGAAAACGACCGCGACGAGGTGGCGGCCGCCCTGGTCGCCGGCCACAGCGTCACGCTGGAGGACGGCACCGTCCTCACCCTTGAGGGCGGCCGCGAGCTGCCCCACGGCGAGCAGATCACCCGTGCCGAGGAACTCCTGCCCGCCCCGCAGGCCCCCGCACTGCGCACCGAAGCCGCGCTCTTTGATCTGGGCACCGAGGATCTGCGCGACGTCATGGTGTGGAAGCCCGTCAAGAAGAAGGGCGAGGAAACCGGGGACTGGAAGCAGGTCCGCTACTTCTGGACCAAGGCCTACAAGCCCCGCAAGCTGCGCGGTCAGACCGTCTTCGAACCGATCGAGCCCAGCGCCTCCAAGGGCACCGAGAAGATGCTCGCCGAGCTGGAGAAGGCCAAGAGCCAGCCCCTCGCGCGCGTCCTCGTGGCCCTGTCCATCCGCCACGTCGGCCCCACGGCGGCCCGCGCGCTCGCAGAGAAGTTCCGCTCGATGGACGCCCTGCGCGCCGCCTCGGTCGAGGAACTCTCCGCCGTCGAGGGCGTGGGCGAGGAGATCGGCCGCTCCCTGCGCGACTGGTTCACGGTCGATTGGCACCTGGAGGTGCTTGAGGCGTGGGCGCGCGCGGGTGTGCGCATGGCTGACGAGGCGCCAGAGCCGGCCTCGGACGTGCTCGCTGGTCTGACGATCGTCGTCTCGGGCGCGATGCCCGGCTACGACCGCGAGGGCGCCAAGGAGGCGATCACCTCGCGCGGAGGAAAGGCGGCGGGCTCGGTCTCGAAGAAGACGTCCCTCGTGGTCGCGGGCCCGGGCGCGGGTTCCAAGGAGAAGAAAGCCAAAGAACTGGGCGTCCCCGTCATCACCGAGCAGCAGTTCGCGGACCTCCTCGAGGGAGGCCTGGCGGCCGTCGGCCTGTAACGAGGCCGGGGCGGGGCGCTCAGACGAGGGGCTCCAAGGGGCCCAGCAGCACTTCGCCCACGCGGGTGAGCGTTGAACGCTTTTCCCACTCGTCGATCGTCAGGCGGCGGGCCGTTGTCAGGTCGTTCGCGAAAATCTCCTCCATGCGCGCCGCGAGGGGCCGCGAGAAGAACTGCAGGCACACCTCGTAGTTGCCTCGCATCGAGAGGCGGTCGATGTTCGCCGTGCCGATCGTCGACCAGCGTCCGTCCACCGTCATCGTCTTCGAGTGGACCATCGCGTGCTGGTACAGCCAGATCTCCACGCCTTCGCGCAGCAGCTCGCCGTAGTAGGGGCGCGCCACCCAGTCCGCCAGGATGTGGTTGGAATACTCGGGGATCAAGACTTGGACGCGCACGCCTCGGCGCGCAGCGGCGATCAGGGAGCCGAGTACCTCGCGGTCGGGGATGAAGTACGCCGTCGTGATGAGCACGCGGTCGGTCGCCCGCTCGATCGCGTCGATGTACATGCCGCGGATCGGGTAGAGCAGATTGTGGGGCAGATTGAACTGCGCTGTCACGTCCGCGCTCCACGCGCGCGCACCCTGATCAGGCAGCTCCGGGCTGGTTTTGGGACGGAAGTGATTCCAGAAGTCCACGAAACCGTTCTCTAGCTCCCACACGGCCTCGCCCGTGATGCGCACGTGGGTGTCGCGCCACTCGTTCGCGAACGGATCACCGATGTTGTAGCCGCCGACGAAGCCGACCTCGCCGTCGACCACGAGGATCTTGCGGTGATCCTGGCCCGTCCGGCGAATGTTCAGGGTGAAGAAGCCCGAGCGCAGCGTCGGGAAGCGGCGCACGTGCAGGTTCGGTATCGCGGGGAACTTGTAGAAGCGTGGATCCTGGTTGAGGACACCGAAGCCGTCCCAGATGCAGAAGACCTCGACACCGCGTTCGGCAGCAGAGATGAGAGCGTCCTTAAATCGTTGACCCCAGCGATCCGAGCGCCAGATAAAGGTCTCGAAATAAATGTGATGCGTCGCCCCTTCGATGGCCTCCAGCATGTCCTCGTACAGGGAGTGTCCCTCCGTGTACGTGCGCGCCACGGTGTCGCCGATCTGCGTGTCGGCGGGAGGCAGGGTCGGGAAACCGTGCACGCCACCGGGGATACGGGCGGTGCGCATGCGGTCAATCGCGTGAACGGTGACGACCGCCGCCGCCTGGGCGGCGAGCAGGGCGATGCCCGCTTTTTTGACGATCGACCACGTCTGCCTGGTGAGTTGGCGTCGCTGTGAAAAGGCCATACGGGTAGGATGCCACACATGTCACGCATTAGTACTGACGAGGTCGCCCGCGTCGCGGGCCTGGCCCATATCGCATTGACCGACGAGGAAATTACGCGTTTCGCGGGTGAACTCGACGCGATCGCCGACGCCGTCTCCAAGGTGTCCGAGGTCGCCACCCCCGAGGTGCCTGCCACCTCCCACCCGATTCCGCTGACCAACGTGTGGCGCGAGGACGTGGTGGGCGAAACCGTGAACCGCGACGAGGTGCTCGCTGCGGCACCCGCCGCCCAGGATGGCCAGTTCCTGGTTCCGCAGATTCTGGGGGAGGACTGATGAACGAGCTGCTGAAGAAGAGCGCCCTCGAGCTGGCGGACATGCTGGCTGCCGGCCAGATCACCTCCGTCGAGCTGACCCAGGCGTGCCTGGACCGCATCGACGCCATTGATGATCGCGTCAACGCCTTCATCACCGTCGACCGCGAGGGCGCCCTGGCGACCGCAGCCGACGTGGACGCGCGCCGCGCGGCGGGGGAGACCCTGCACCGCCTGGCGGGCGTGCCGATCGCCGTCAAGGACAACGTGGTGACGCGCGGCCTGCGCACCACCTGCGCCTCGAAGATCCTGGGCGACTGGGAGCCTCCCTACGACGCGACCGTCACCACCAAGATCAAGGAAGCCGGCCTGCCCATCGTCGGCAAGACCAACATGGACGAGTTCGCCATGGGTTCGTCCACCGAGCACTCCGCGTTCGGTGCGACCAAGAACCCGTGGGACACCGAGCGTATCCCCGGCGGCTCCGGCGGTGGCTCGGCAGCGGCTGTTGCGGCCTACATGGTGCCCTTCGCGCTCGGTTCCGACACGGGTGGCTCGATCCGCCAGCCCGCGTTCGTGACCGGCACGGTCGGCGCGAAGCCCACCTACGGCGCGGTGTCGCGTTACGGCCTGGTGGCCATGGCCTCGTCCCTGGACCAGATCGGCCCCGTCACCCGCACGGTCGCCGACGCGGCCGCACTGACCGAGCTGATCGGCGGCTACGACCCCCACGACTCGACCTCCCTGAACGAGCCGGTTCCCGCGCTCGCCGAGGCCGTCGAAACCGTGGCCGCGCAGGGTTCCATGAAGGGCCTGAAGGTCGGCGTCGTCAAGGAGCTGAGCGGCGAGGGCTACCAGCAGGACGTCATCGACGCCTTCAACGCCACCGTCGAGAAGCTGCGCGAGGCCGGCGCGCAGATCGTCGAGGTCTCCTGCCCGCACCTGGAGTACTCGCTGGGTGCCTACTACCTGATCATGCCCGCCGAGGTCTCTTCGAACCTGGCCCGCTTCGACGGCATGCGCTACGGCATCCGCGTCGAGCCCACCGAGGGCCCCGTGACCGCTGAGCGCGTCATGGCCGCCACCCGCGAGGCCGGCTTCGGCGACGAGGTCAAGCGCCGCATCATCCTGGGCACGCACGTGCTCTCGGCTGGCTACTACGACGCCTACTACGGCAGCGCGCAGAAGGTCCGCACGCTCATCCAGCGTGACTTCGACGCGGTGTTCGAGCAGGTCGACGTCCTCGTGTCGCCGACGGCCCCCGAGACGGCCTTCAAGTTCGGCGAGAAGACCTCCGACCCGCTGGCCATGTACCTCTACGACGTCGCCACGATCCCCGCGAACTTGGCGGGCATCCCCGGCGTGAACGTGCCGAACGCGGTGTCTTCCGAGGGCCTGCCCATCGGCTTCCAGGTGCTGGCCCCCGCGCGCGGCGACCTGGTCATGTACAAGGTGGCGTCCCTGGTGGAGGCGCTCAGCGACGACGTCGCGGGTCAGTGCCCCGCAGCTAACTGGGAGGAAAAGTGATGACTGAGCTCATGGATTACGACGAGGCGGCCCGCCGCTTCGACCCGGTTCTCGGCATTGAGGTGCACGTCGAGCTGGGCACCAAGACCAAGATGTTCGACGCCGCCCCCAACGCGTTCGGCGGCGACCCGAACACCTACGTGACCCCCGTGTCGCTGGGCCTGCCCGGCTCCCTGCCGGTCGTCAACCACAAGGCCGTCGAGTACGCCATCAAGATCGGCCTGGCCCTGAACTGCGAGATTGCGCAGTACTGCCGGTTCGCGCGTAAGAACTACTTCTACCCGGACCTGACTAAGGCCTTCCAGACCTCCCAGTCCGACGAGCCGATCGCTCACGACGGCTACGTGGACGTCGAGCTCGAGGACGGCACCATGTTCCGCGTGGAGATTGAGCGCGCGCACATGGAGGAGGACGCGGGCAAGAACACGCACATCGGTGGTGCGGACGGTCGCATCCAGGGCGCGGATCACTCGCTCGTGGATTACAACCGTGCGGGCGTGCCGCTCGTGGAGATCGTGACCCGTCCGATTCGTGGTGCCGGCGAGCGCGCGCCCGAGGTGGCCGCCGCCTACGTGCAGGCCCTGCGCGACATCTTCCGCGCCCTGGACGTGTCCGAGGCCCGCATGGAGCGCGGCAACGTGCGCGCCGACATCAACGTGTCGCTGCGCCCGTCGCCGGAGTCGCCCTTGGGGACGCGCACTGAGACGAAGAACGTGAACTCGTTCCGCGGTATCGCCTCGGCCGTGCGCTACGAGATGCAGCGTCAGGCCCAGATCCTGGCCGACGGCGGCACGATCCTGCAGGAGACCCGCCACTACCACGAGGAGGATGGCTCGACGTCGTCCGGCCGTGAGAAGTCGGATTCCGAGGACTACCGCTACTTCCCCGAGCCCGACCTGGTGCCGATCCGCCCGGATCGCGAATGGGTGGAGGAGCTGCGCGCTTCGCTGCCGGAGCTGCCCGTCGCCAAGCGCCGCCGCCTGCGCACCGAGTGGGGCTACGCGGACATGGAGATGCGCGACGTCATCAACGCCGGCGCCCTCGAGCTCATCGAGGCCACGGTCGCTGCTGGCTGTGATCCCGCCTCCGCCCGCAAGTGGTGGATGGGCGAGATCTCGCGTCGCGCCAAGGAACGCGAGGTTTCCCTCGACGAGGCCGGGGTCAGCCCCGCTCAGGTCGCGCAGCTCCAGGGTCTCATCGACTCTGGCCGCATCAACGACAAGCTGGCGCGCCAGGCCCTCGAGGGTGTCCTCGCGGGCGAAGGCGACCCGACGCAGGTCGTCGAGGCCCGAGGCCTCGAGGTCGTCTCCGACGAAGGTGCCCTGACGGCGGCCGTCCAGGAGGCCCTGGACGCCCACCCCGACATCGTCGAGAAGATCAAGGGCGGCAAGGTCCAGGCGGCCGGTGCCCTCGTCGGCGCGGTCATGAAGGCCACCCGCGGGCAGGCTGACGCCGCCCGTGTGCGCGAGCTGATCATGGAGATGGTCGGCGCCTGAGGTTCATCCTCGCGAGCGAAAGGGGCCGGGATCGATGCGATCCCGGCCCCTTTCGCCATGGTGGGACTGCGTGTTCCCCTTCGTGCACGCCATCCGGCGAGCGCGCCCGGGCCTCGTGCGTGCGTGCCCAAGGAGGAGTCCCGGCCTCGTCCCTGATCATGCGCGCGTGTCCACGTTGTGGCCTCCCCCTACCGGCAGGCGTGCAAAGTTACTTAGGATGAGCGCGTGAGGACAGCCTGACCGCCTGTGGCCGGGCGCCCAACGAAAGGACAGATATGCGCACATCGCCGTCGTACACCGCCTCCTACCGCATTGAGGTGGACGAGAAGACGACTTCCATCGCGTCCATTGTTGACGCAGTCTCTTCGACTGGAGCGGAGATCAAGGGCCTCGACGTGGCCGATTCCGACCGCGGGCGCATCATCATCGACCTGACGTGCGACATGCGCGATTCTGAGCACCGTCGCGAGGTTCGCGACGCCATTAACGCGCTGCCCGGCGTGGCCTCCGACTCGGTCGCCGACCAGACCTTCATGAGCCACATCGGCGGCAAGGTGGAAATCCACTCCAAGGTGCCCCTGCGTAACCGTGACGACCTCTCGCGCGCCTACACGCCCGGCGTTGCCCGCGTGTGCACCGCCATCCACGACATGCCCCAGAAGGCCCACCTGCTGACCATGAAGGCCAACACGGTCGCGGTCGTCTCCGACGGCACCGCGGTGCTCGGCCTGGGCGACATCGGCCCCGAGGCCGCCCTGCCCGTCATGGAGGGCAAGGCCGTCCTGTTCAAGGAATTCGGAGGCGTCGACGCCTGGCCCGTCGTCCTGGACACCAAGGACACCGAAGAGATCATCTCGATCGTCAAGGCCATTGCCCCGGCGTACGGTGGCATCAACCTGGAGGACATTTCCGCGCCGCGCTGCTTTGAGATCGAGGAGCGCCTGCGTGCCGAGCTCGACATCCCAGTCTTCCACGACGACCAGCACGGAACCGCGATCGTGGTGCTCTCCGCGCTTATTAATGCGCTGAAGATCGTGGGCAAGAAGATCGAAGACGTGCGTATCGTCGTCTCCGGCGTCGGCGCGGCCGGTAACGCAATCATCCGACTGCTGCTGGCCCAGGGCGCGCGCGACATTATCGGCTGCGGCCGCGACGGCGCGCTGTCGGGCGACGCCACCGAAGGCATGCACCCCTCCCGTAAGGCCCTGGCCGAGGCGACCAACCCCCGCCACGTCCACGGCTCCCTCAAAGAGGTCCTCAAGGGTGCCGACGTCTTCATCGGCGTCTCCTCCGGCAACATCCTGGAGCCCTCCGACATCGGGACCATGGCAGACGACGCGATCGTCTTCGCCCTGGCGAACCCCACGCCCGAGGTCGACCCGATCGGTGCCGGCAAGTACGCGGCCGTCGTTGCGACCGGACGAAGCGACTACCCGAACCAGATCAACAACGTGCTCGCCTTCCCCGGCCTGTTCCGCGGTCTCCTCGATGCGAAGGTCAAGGAGATTACAACCGAGGTCCTGCGCGTCGCTGCCGTCGCTATCGCGTCGGTGATCTCCGATGACGAGCTCAGCCCGTCCTACATCATCCCCGGTGCCTTCGATAAGCGGGTCGCCCCCGCCGTCTCCAAGGCCGTGCGTCGCGCCGTGCGCGACCTTCCGACCGTGGATATCCCTGTTCAGCCCGATATGGATGTGAACTGAGAGTCATTTCGGCTGTTTTGCGGGCCCGATCGCGCTATTCGAGTGCGATCGGGCCCGCCTTTTTGCCGTCTGGCTGGGGGAGTGCAAGAGAAGTTGAGGTCGACTTTTCGTTGTGTTTGTTGGGTTTGTGGGGTGTGTGGTGGGGGTCACGGTGTTTTGGTTTGACTTTGGGTGTGGGG
>NZ_JAPWAD010000027.1:0-40267 GCF_041432695.1 Pauljensenia sp. 27098_8_83
CGCCGATTTTGGCCCACTTTCCGCACGCAGGGAGAATCTTTTCACGCTCACGCCAATAACAAGCCACGCAGGGAGAACTTTGTACCGCACGCGGGGCCTGTGCCGGTACAAAACTCTCCCCGCTCGCAGCCCCGGCAGGCCCAACCGGTACAAAACTCTCCCGACACGCAGCCCCGTCGGCCCACCCGGTACAAAACTCTCCCGGCACGCAGCCCCGTCGGCCCACCCGGTACAAAACTCTCCCAGCACGCCCAAAATACCCCTCTTCAGCGCATTTTGCGCCAGCAGGGAGAGTTTTATACCGCGTCCGCCACCACCAGACCAAGCAGGGCGAAAAAAGTCACGCACGGGCCGCGCCAAGAGAGGCGGGGCAAGCCCTTACAGCCCCAGGAACGCCTTGATCGCAGGCATTTCGCGGACGGCCTGGACCAGGCCGGCACGGTAGGTCGCCTCCAGGCGTTCGCGCCGCGATTCGGTGTTGTTGATCCACAGGTTGTCGGGTGCAAACACGTAGGCCTGGCCTCGTTCCTCGAGCTCGAAGAGGAAGCGGCGGCCCGCGTTGTAACGGTCGGTGCGCAGGGCGACGCCCTCGAAGACGGACGGGAATGAATGGTAGGCGGTGCGCAGGAGGGCGCCGACACTGGCGGGCATGGGGTCTTTGACGAAGTCGCGGGGGCGGGTGAGGACGACGAGGAGCTTGCGGTATCCCTCGCGCAGGGGCTGGTCGAAGGGCAGGCCGCCGTTGGGGCCGAGCGCGCCGTCGACGTAGGTGTCGCCGTCGATTTCGACGGGGGGCATGAGGATCGGCAGCGTGGAGGATGCGCGCACGATGGGTCCGAGCTTGTCCAGTGTGCTCATTTCTTCCTTGGAGAACCAGCGTTCTTCGCCGCGCGAGGCGTTGAAGGTGGCGACGCGGGTGGTCGCCGGGTTCGCCAGGAAGGTATCCATGTTGAAGGGCAGGACGCCATCGGGGTAGCAGATCTGCTGGTAGATGTACTCGGCGTTGAAGTAGCCGTGTCCCTTGCGGAAGTGCTTGAGGCCGCCGAACTCGGGGTCTTCGACGAGGTCGACGAAGGTGTCGTGGGAGCGTTGAGCGTCGCGGGAGGTGAAGTTGCACAGGTGGCTGGACCCCGCGGAGACTCCGGAGATGTGGGGGAAGTTGATGCCTTCGGCGATGAGTCGGCTCACGAGCGCGGCCGTGTAGGCGTTGCGCATGCCGCCGCCTTCGAACACGAGGGCGGTGTCGTCGATGGTGACCATCGTGGCGATGGATTCTTCGGGGGTCGGGTAGTGCTCTGGCGTTTCCTTCACGTTTCGACCCTACCGCCGCGCCTTGAACCTACGCGCGCGTATGTCCTGTAAAGACCACGTAGTGGTAGAAGAGGAAGCGGAAAGCTGTGCCCAGGGCGAAGCCGACGACGTAGGCGGCGATGTTGTCTGCCAGCGCCGAGGTGTACCCGAGGATGTGGTGGGTGAACAGGAGGCAGAACTGGGTGATGCCGATGCCGCAGGCGTTAGCGAAGAAGAAGAGGACGGCTTCGCGCGTGGCGTTTGCCTGGGTGCGGCCGCGGTAGGTCCACAGGCGGTTGGCGATCCACGAGTAGAGCGTGGCGGTCGCGGCTGCAACGAATTGCGCGGTGTTGGGGTGGCCGGCGAGCACGCCGAGCGGCCCGTGCTGGAGCAGGTTGAACAGTCCGGCGTCGACGATGTACGCGGTGGCGCCAACCATGCCGAATTGGATGAATTCGCGCACCCAGGCGAGGAGTCGCTCGGTGAGGCTCAGGGACGAGGCTGGGGCCGCTTCCTCGTTCATCTGTCCGCGCGTGCCGGGCTGAGTGAGGGACGAGGCCGGGGCGGGCTCCTCGTTCACCTGTCCGCGGGCGCCAGCCTGAGTAAAAGGGGCGGAGGGGTCCGCGAGCGCCGCGGGTTCACCGACGGGGGCCGCGGGGGCGAGCGCGGCGGGTTCACCGACGGGGGCCGCGGGGGCGAGCGCGGCGGTTGCGGGCTCAAGCACAGGGGCCGCGGGTTCGAGCGCGGCGGATCCGCGCGAGGGAGCTTGTTCGTCGTTCACTCCCCTAGTGTCGCACGCTCACAGAACAGCCTCTTCCGCCATATACCAATCCCGCCCCCAAATTTCGCATGCAATTCCCTTTCTCTCCTTTCCGCCTACCGCCCACAAACCGCAGAATTCCAACGATCTGATTTCAAGATTTGAAAGACACGCGAGGGAATTGCATGCGAGATTTTTGGGGAAGCATGCTGGGTCAGACCTAGGTCAGACCTGGGCGGTGGGGAGACCCCGTGTTTCCGTGCTACCCCGACGACCCAGGCCACACCACAAATCGCACAGGCACCACACCACTCCACAGGCCACGCCCCCACCCCGACCCGCCATCATCCCAGGCTACATCAGGCGCCGCCCCGGGCCGCTCAACCACCCGCCACGCCCGGGCCCGCACGCCACCAGCCCGCACCCGCGGCGAACCGGACCACGCCCGCCTCTAAGATGGTCCCCATGACTGAGACGACCCCGCACACACCCCCCTCGCCACACACTCCCCCGGTGGCTCCGAAGCGTTACGGGTACCGGGTGCGCGACCAGTTCGGGCAGCATTTTGATGACCCGTGGGATTGGTTGCGCGACGGCGGCAACCCCGAGGTGCGCGCACACCTGGAGGCGGAGAACGCGTGGGCGGACGCGATCACGGCGCCGACGCGCGAGGCGGCGGCGCGCCTCGTGGAGGAGGTCAAGGCCTCCACGGCGCTCACCGACGTGACGGTTCCGATCCGCGAGGGTGAGTTCTGGTATTTTCGGCGTTTCGCGGAGGGCCAGTCGTACGCGACACATCACCGCGCGCCGGTGGAGCGCGACGAGGCCGGGGCGCCGATCCCGCTCGTCCCCGTTCCGGGCGTGCCAGCGCGGGGCGAGGAGCTCCTCGTCGATGAGAACGAGTGGGCGCGCGGGCAGGAGTTTTTCCGCCTGGCGGACCTGTACCCGTCCCCGGATGGGCGCCTGATCGCGTGGGCGCGGGACACGAGCGGGGATGAGCGCTACACGTGGGTCGTGCAGGAGGCCTCGGGCAGGGTCATCGACGAGGCCGTGGTGGACGCCGGGTACGGCTTCGCGTGGGCGGATGATTCCGCTTCCTTTATCTACATGGGCGTGGATGACGCGTGGCGCGCGTGCGACGTGTGGTTGCACCGCGTGGGCTCGCCTCGCGAGGACGACGAGCTGCTGCTGGTCGAGCCGGACGAGGGCTTCGAGATGGGGTTCGCACCCTCGGGTTTCCCAGGACACGTGGTCATTCATTCGTCGTCGTCGACGGCGGGCCGCGCGTGGCTGTGGCTGCCCGCCCACCCGTCCGTGCGCCCGCTGCCGCTCATGCCGGTGCGCCCGCGCACGCTGGTGTCGGCGGATTCGGCCGGCGACCGCCTGTTCCTCGTGCATACGGGGCTGACGCAGGAGGGCTCACTCGCGCAGGCGATGCTGCCCGCAGGGGGTTCGCCCGAGGCCTTGGCACAGTTGGGCGTTCCTTCTTCCTCCGTGTACAGCCGAGGGGCCCTGGCAGATCGCGCGCCGGGCACTCCCCTGCCGGAGGTTGAGCCCGCGCCCCTCACCCCCTTCGAGTCGTGGGAGCCCCTGCGTAGCCCCGACCCCGGCGAGCGCATCACCGACGTCGAGGCCCACGCACACTACGTGGCGCTCTCGCTGCGTTCGGACGCTCTGACGCAGGTTGACATGTGGGACCGCCGTGAGCCCTCGCCTACGTGGCGGCGCGTGGAGGTCAATGCCCCGGTGCGCACGATCACGACCGTGCCGACCCCGTGGACCGATCCGCTGCGCGTGGAGTTCCAGTCGCAGACCGTGCCCCCGACGGTCGCCGAGGTTGCTCTGCCGGACCCGGCCCCGGCCTCGTCCCCCGAGAACCCCGAAAGCGCGGCGCTGAGCGTGCGAACCCTGCGCACCCGCGAGGCGCCCGGCTGGGACCCCGCCGAGTACGTTGAGGAGCGTGTGTGGGTGCTCGCGCGCGACGGCGCGACCCGCATCCCCGTGACCCTCATCCACCATCGCGACGCGCGGCCGGACGGCACGCACGCGGGCTGGCAGATCGGGTACGGCTCGTACGAGGTCAGCTACGACCCCGAGTTCGAGACCCTGCGCCTGCCGATCCTGCGCCGCGTCGTCTACGCGATCGCACACGTGCGCGGCGGCGGCGAGATGGGCCGCGCATGGTACGAGGACGGCAAGGAGCTGGTTAAGGAGCACACCTTCACGGACTTCATCGATGTGGCCGACTGGCTGGTCGACTCTGGGTGGGTGGCGCCCGGCCGCCTGGTCGCGGAGGGCCGCAGCGCCGGAGGCCTCCTCATGGGCGCGGTCACTAACGCCGCCCCCGACCGCTTCCGCGCGATCCTGGCGGGCGTGCCCTTCGTGGACGCGCTCACCACGATCCTGGACCCGTCCCTGCCGCTCACCGTCGGCGAGTGGGAGGAGTGGGGCAATCCGCTCTCCTCGCGCGCCGTGTTCGACGCGATGAGCCGCTACACGCCGTACGAGAACGTGCCCGACGGCGCGCTCCTGCCCGCGATCATGGCGACGACGTCGGTCAACGACACGCGCGTCGAGTTCGTCGAGCCCACTAAGTGGGTGCAGCGCCTGCGCGAGGCCACCGGCCAGGTTCCCTCCACGGACGAGCCCAAGGGGTCTACGCCCGCGCGCGACCCGCGCGAGCGTCCGATCATCCTGCGCACCGAGATGGTCGCCGGGCACGCTGGTCCCTCCGGGCGCGAGGGCCGGTGGGCGGCACGCTGCGAGGAGTTCGCCTTCGCGCTGGGCCAGGTGGGCGTCACGGTGTAACAGGTGGGGCGTTCTTCGTTGGAAGACCGCCCCTCTCGCGTTGCGTCACTGTGCCGCGCGGGTACACGCGTTACTGCGCGCCGCCGTCCCATCCCGGGCGCAGGGCGAAGGACTCAATGCTGCGCCTGTACCCCATCAGCAGATGTCGCTCCACGAGGTAGCGCGACATTGTGCCCGTCGTCAAGAGCACACGCTTGCCGCCCCCATCCCACGGCTGGTACGAAAGAGTGAGGACGTCCTCATCATCATTCTGCTCGAGCGCATACACACCGGTCTCGCTCACCTGGAATACCGCTGGGTTGCGAGTTTTCTCCGATGGAATCGAGAAAAGGTGCCTGGCGTTGCCGCTCGTCACGTCAACCGCGTAGGCGTTCCCTTTCTTTGTCACAAACCGGTACTCATCCCCCACCCGGATCGCTTGAGAATAGTAGAGGAAATTATCCTGATCCGTTTCGATGGGCTGTCCTGCTTCATCGAGTACAGGAATGATCGTGCGCTGCCCTGTAGTCAGATCCCATCGCTGCAGGACCAAAACCCCATCGAATGGGTGCCTTGTGCCATTACGCACAGCGGCTGGGTCTTCCTGCTGAATACTCAGCACCGTGATGACGTTCCCGTCGCACGGAACACTCATCCGACCCGTCAGCAGGCCATCAATCGCAGGTGCCACCGCAAGGAGTCGGGGAACATCACCAGTGGGTTCATCGATCTGAATCACAGCAGCAACATTCTCCGGCATGTCACCGCCCGACTGGGCTGCATAGGCCTCGAACGCCGCCGACCTGATGCTCTCAGAATCCTCAGTATCAGTGATCCCAACGATGTGCTGCCCGCACTGCCCAATCGACCCACTAGTATCGGGGATTTCCGTCGTCTCAATGCGCCCATTAGGGTGGATCGTGTCGACCTTGATCCCCCTGCCCAAATCTACGACAGCAATTCTCCCGTCCGGGAGCGAGAAGCGTTGATGCTCAGCGATCGACGGTTGTTTCACATCGATCTCCTGCGTTCCCTGATCGGTCGTCACATATTCCTTATCCGGCGCCCCAAAGGAGAGACCGCGTTCATTCCACAAGAGAGCGGAAATGCCGTATCTCTTAGCCTCGATACGGGTCGCCTGCCCCCGCCCCTGCGCGTCCAGCAGCACGATCCAGTTGTCTTCCGGCGGGTCCGGAAGTCCCGCCGAGAACTTTCCCTGGCTCAGCCGCACAGCAATCACCGCATCCCCCACACTCAGCTGAGCGGCCCGCGTCTCCGTCACCTCCCCCTGAGACATACAGCTCGACAGCAGCATGACGATCGACAGTGCTGCCGCACCGATGCCGCACCGGCGCACGCGCTTGCGACTGAGCAACCCCCTGCGGGTCTTCACACGGCTACCACCGGTAAGCGGCTCGTCAGTATGCGCCTTCATCATCCTGATCCATTCTCGTCACTGCGTCGAAGGCGCATCATACGCCCGCTCCCGAGTCTAGGGCACGAGGCCTGGGTGGCCCCGGCCTCGTCCCCCTTTCCGATCAGGGGAGCGCGATGCCGATAGGATGAGTGCATGACGATTACGGCGGCGGCAGACGGTTCTTCCCTCGGCAATCCCGGGCCCGCGGGGTGGGCCTGGTACGTGGACGAGGACACGTGGGACGCTGGCGGCTGGCCGCAGGGCACCAACAACCTGGGCGAGCTGACCGCTATTCTGCGCCTGCTTCAGGCCACCGCCGAGACCGGCGAAGAGCTGCACATCCTCGCCGACTCCCAGTACGCGATCAACGTCGTGTCGAAGTGGCGGCTCGGCTGGAAGAAACGCGGCTGGACGAAGGCCGACAAGAAACCCATCAAGAACCTGGAGCTCATCCAGGAGATCGACCGCGCCATGGAAGGGCGCCGCGTCACCTTCGAGTGGGTGAAGGGCCACGCCGGGCACCGCATGAATGAGCGGGCAGACGACCTCGCGCGAGGGTGCGCCGAGGCCTACCAGGCCGGTCGCACGCCCGAGCCGGGCCCAGGGTTCGGGGGTGTTGCCCGCGGGTCGCGCGGGTCTGCGTCTACGGATCGGGCGCACGGGGGCGCTGCCGCTGGGCGCGCGGTGCCCGCGTCGGTCGAGGTGCGCGACGCTGTGGAGTCCGGCGCGAGCACACCTGCCGAACAGCAACACACCGAGGCCGACAGGGCCGCCGCTGTGCCCGCACGCCCGAGCGAACATGCGGAGGAACCCGCAGCTGCGCCGACATCTGCGTCCGCTTCGCGCAGCGCCTCTACCGACGAGGCCACCGCCGACAGGGCCATGACATCGACTTTTCGTTCCCATCCCAGTGTTTTCTCCGCGCCCACCGAGGCGAGCGAACCCGCGGAGGAGGCCCCGGCCTCGTCCGTGAGTGAACCCGCGATCACCACGGAGGACGCGGTCGCCCGCGAGCGCGAGTTCATCCTGGCGTGGACCGGCGGCGACGAGGTGGCGCTGGCGGGGATGACGGACGCGCGCACGACGCGCATTTGGCCGGGCGGCGGCGCGACCACGACGCTGGCGGGACCCTCGCCTGCCTCGCCGTCCATTGGCCGCATCGACGCGCACGACCTGGGCGGGTCGTTCCTGACCCGCTACCGGGTGCGTTGGGAGGGCGGCGCGTCGCTGGAATCCAGTGTGTGGGCACCGGCGACTTCTGGTGAAGTGCGCCTGATCATGGTGCACCACCAGTCGACGCTGATCGGCTAAAACGGGAAGTTCTGTCGCGGGTGGACTCTGCGCGCGCGTTCTCAACTCGTGCGCGCTCCGGGCACGACAGTCGCATTCTCTCCAAAAGTCGCATGCAATTCGGCCACCCGAATAAACGGCACCGCCCACAAACGTTGCAATTCCAACGACGTGAATTCAATGTTTGAAGCAATCTCAGGAGAATTGCATGCGACATTGTTGGGAAACCGCTCCATGGCCGTGGCCGCGGCGAGGAGAGGTTGCATCTCAGCAGCCAGTGCACGCGTCCCGGCCCAATCCAGCCCCTTATGCGGATAGGTTATGCGCATGTGGATAGGTTATGCAGATGTGGATAGGTTATTAAGGTATCCGCATCGTCGTAACCTATCCGTATCTTCATAACCTATCCGCATAACCGTTTCCTATCCGCGAGGAGCCCTACCACACCACACCCTCACAGCTTGGCGCCCTCGAAGCTGAAGATGTCAAGGAACTTGCGCGCACGATCCGATGAGGGGTCCGCGAAGAACTTGCGCGGCGGGTCGACCTCGACGATGCGGCCCTCGTCCATGAAGACGATGCGGTCGGCGATCGCGCGGGCGAAGCCCATCTCATGCGTAACGATGAGCATGGTCATGCCGGTGCGAGCCAGTTCGAGGACGACGTCGAGGACCTCGCGCACCATCTCCGGGTCGAGGGAGGCGGTGACCTCGTCGAGGAGGAGGATCTCGGGGTTCATCATGAGCGCGCGCACGATGGCGACGCGCTGGCGCTGGCCGCCGGAGAGCTGGCGCGGGTAGTCGTCGGCACGGTCAGCCAGGCCGACACGCTCGAGCAGTTTCAGTGCCCGCGCGCTCGCGTCGGCGCGCGATTCTCCCGCGACGAGGCCGGGGGCGAGCGTCAGGTTCCCCATGACGGTCAGGTGGGGGAAGAGCTCGTAGGACTGGAAGACCATGCCGATGCGGCGGCGGACCTCGGGCCAGGACACGCCGGGCGCGGCCAGGTCGGTCCCGTCGAAGAGGATCTGCCCGGAGTTGATGGGCTCGAGGCCGTTGATCGTGCGCAGGAGCGTGGACTTGCCGCAGCCGGAGGGGCCGATGATGACGACGACTTCGCCGTCGGCGACGTCGAGGGAGACGCCGCGCAGGGCGTGGTGCCCGCCCGGGTAGGTCTTGTCGAGGTCGACGAGGCGCAGCTGCGGGTTTTCCACGGACGAGGACGTGGCGCGCTCGGGCGAGGCCGCGGTGTCGGAGGTCAGTTCTGCCATGTTTTCTCCATGTGGCGTGAGAGGAGCGAGATGGGCCAGCAGATGAGGAAGTACAGCGCGAAGATCAGGCCGTAGATCCACAGCGAGGCGGTCGGGTAGTTGAAGCGGTTGGCGTCGATGATCTGCTGTCCGACTTTGAGGACTTCGACGACGCCGATGAGGACGACGAGGGAGGTCGTCTTGATCATGCGGGTGATGAGGTTGACGGCCGGGGGCGCGAGAGCGCGCAGGGTTTGCGGCAGGATCACGCGGCGCATGGTCTGCCTCGGGGTGAGTCCCAGAGCGTAGGCGGACTCGTACTGGTGGCGCGGGATCGAGATGAGCGCGCCTCGCACGAGGTCGCCCATTTCGGCGCCGCCCCACAGGGTGAAGACGAGGACGGACGCGGTGATGCCGTCCAGGTTGATCCCCGCGACGCGCGTGAGCCCGAAGTAAGCTACGAACAGGAGGACGAGCTGGGGCATGATGCGCACGAACTCGAGGTAGAGCTGCATGAGCCAGCGCAGGGCTCGCCAAGGCGAGCGCATGCCGAGGCCCACGAACACGCCGAGGATCAGGGACAGCACGACGGACAGCGCGGAGATGCCGACGGTGACGCCCAGGCCCTCGAGGATGCGCACGAGGTTGCGGCCTTCGAAGATGACGTTAATTCCCAAATCCACCACGGCGCACCTTCTTTTCGATGAGTCGGGCCGTGATGGACACGGGCAGGAGGATCACCAGGTAGGCGAGAACCAGGAGGATCAGCGCTTCGGAGGTGTTGTAGGACATGCCGATGAGGTCTTTCGCGACGTACACGAGGTCGGGCAGCGCGACGACGGAGACGACGGAGGTTTCCTTGATGAGGAAGATGACGTTGGCGGCGAGCGGCGGCACGGAGGTCGCGATGGCCTGCGGGAGGGCGACGTGGCGCAGCGTCTGCGTGCGCGTGAGGCCGAGCGCGGAGGCGGACTCCCACTGGATGGTGGCGATCGAGTCGAGGCCGGAGCGCAGGGCTTCGGCCATGTAGGCGCTGCCCAGGAAGATCAGGCCGACGATCGCGCAGGTCTCGCCGCTCCACTTGATGCCCACGCGCGGCAGGCCAAAGTAGATGAAGAACAGCTGCACGAGCAGCGGCGTGTTACGCGACAGTTCGACGTAGGCGGCACCGATCTGAGAGGCGATCGGGATCCGGTAGTGCCGGATCGCAGCCACCAGGAGGCCGACAGCGAGGGAGCCGACGATGCCGATGGCCGCGATCCTCAGGGTGAGGATGGCGGCGTCGACGTAGAGGGGCGCGTATCGCGCCAAAATCTCAAGATTCATGAGCGAAATCTGGGACGAGGCCGTGGCCGCGTCGGGCGATCACCCGCGGCGGGCGGACCCGAGAGCGAGCCACGGCCTCGTACCTGTGTCAGTTGCTGGAGGTGGTATCCACGCCGCCTTCGACGACCAGGTCGTCGGGGGTCGCGGCGTCACCGTAGACGGGGGCGAGGGTCTGCTCGTAGTCCTTGTGGAAGAAGTCTTCCTTGCCGAGCTCGACGAGTTCGTTGTTCAGCCAGTCGAGGAGGGCGGTGTTGCCCTTCTTAACGGCGGCAGCGATGTAGCTGGTCTCGCCCAGGCTCTTGATGCCGACGCTGAAGCCGGGGTGCTGGATGGCCCAGGCGAGGACCTCGGTGTTGTCGGTGGAGAAGGCGTCGCCGCGGCCGTCCTCGAGGGCCTGGTAGGCGTCGGAGTACTGGTCGTACTTCTGGAGCTTGACCTCGGGGTGGTTGGCCTCGAAGTAGGCTTCGGCGGTCGTGCCCTTGGTGACGATGAGGGTCTTGCCGGCCAGCTGGCTCACGTCGGTGATTTCGGCCGAGGTGGGCGAGACGACGCCGAGGGAGACCTTGAAGTAGGGGTTCGCGAAGTCGACCTTTTCGGCGCGCTCGGGCGTGACGGTGAAGTTCGCGAGGGTGATGTCGACCTTGTTGGAGGCGAGGACCTCGGTGCGGGCGGCGGCGTCGACGGGGACGTACTTGGCAGTCACGCCCAGGTCGGCGGCGATGCGGTCGCCGTAGACGACGTCGTATCCGGCGGGCTTGCCGTCGGCGTCGATGTAGCCGAAGGGGGCCTTGTCGGAGAAGATGCCGATGACGATTTCGCCGGCTTCCTTGATCTGCTCGGGGCTGCGGTCGCCGACCTGCGCGCCCGTCGAGGAGGACGAGGAGGTGGACGCGCCACCGGAGCATGCGGCCATGCCGAGGGCTGCGACCATGGCGACGGCGGCCGTGGCGAGTCGAAGGAATGGCTTCTTGCGTGCGTGAGTGGCGCTCATGAGGGCTCCTGATCTGCGGGATTGAATGAAGGACGCCGGGGTGTTCTTCCTCGGCGTTGGTGTCGATGCTTCCACCGCTGGCGCGCATTTGCGAGGGGTATTTCCCGTTTTGGAACTATGTGACAAACGAGCGCGGTGACAAACCGCGGAATTCCGGGCCAGGACCAAAGGCCCAACAAAACGTGGAAGTCGTCACGCTACGGTGCGCCCGCTCGCAATTGGACGGATTGGCACGCGAAAATTGCATCCATGCCCAAGCTACCGCGCACCGTGAACCTCCCCGTGCCGGCTAGCCCTACCCGCCGCGAGATCCTCGAGGGCCTGCGCATCACGGCACCCGTGGCCGCGGGATACATCCCGCTGGGCCTCGCGTACGGCGTTCTCGTCATCCAGCTGGGCCTGCCGTGGTGGCTGGCTCCGGCTCTGTCCCTGTCCGCTTACTCGGGGTCGGCCGAGCTGCTCGTCGTGACCCTGGCGGCGCAGAATACGCCGCTGGCCGTCATCGCGGTGACGATGCTGCTGGTGAACTTCCGCCTCCTGTTTTTCGCGTTCTCGTTCCCACTGCACGTCATCGAAGGGCGGTTCGCGCGCTTCTTTTCGATGTACGCCCTCGTGGACGAGGCCTACGCGCTGACCGCCGCCCGCCCGAACGGGTGGACGAAGCCTCGCCTGTTGGCGATGCAGGTTCTCTTTAACCTGACGTGGGTGACGTCGGCCCTCGTGGGCGTATTCGCGGGTTCCTTGATTCCGACTCAGATCGAGGGCCTGGATTTCGCGCTCACCGCTTTGTTCATCACGCTGACGCTGGACGCGGCGCGCACGAGGCGCGAGCTGCCCTCGATCCTCCTGGCGGGCGCGTCATTCGCGGTCGCCATGGTGGTGGCACCCACCCAGCGCCTCCTGGTGGCGCTCCTCCTGTTCGTCGCATGCCTGGTGGTTCGTCACATCCTTCACCGCCGAGGCATCCTGCGGTCCGCGGATTCGCCTGCCTCGGCCGATGGGCCCGGTCGCGTAACCCGGGAAGGGGGCGCGCAGTGACTCCGACGCTGGGCTACCTGCTGGCACTCCTGGTGATTGTCTTCGTCATCGACTTTACGTTGCGGGCTCTGCCGTTCAAGATCCTGGAGCCGCTGCGCGACTCGCGCTTCGTCTCCGACATGGCGGTGTGGATGCCGCCCGGCATCATGCTGATCCTGGTGCTCTCTACACTGTCGCAGGGCGCGCAAGCGGCCGGCGAGCGCTGGTGGGCGGCGCTGGTGGCGACGGGCGTGACGGTCGCGGTGCACCTGTTGAGCGGCCGCAAGCTCCTGTGGAGCGTCGGCATTGGAACGGTCTGCTACGTCGCGCTGCTGAACTGGCTCTGACGAAATAGCGCTGACGAACTGGCTGTCACCCGCTGGCTCTGAGCCGTCTGGCTCCAGCTGCCGGGCCCATGAGTGAGGACGCAGACAACTACCAGAAATTTCGCACGTAATTCGATTGTGTGAACTTTCAACAACCTCCGGAATCGTTGCAATTCCAACGATACCAATTCAAATCCTGAAAGAGTCCCAGGGGAATTACGTGCGAAATTGCTGGGCGCACATCAGGCTGCAGCCCCAGCCCGACGGCACCCGGAACACCCGTGGGGCCACAAGCAACACCATCAATCGGGCGGGCCGACGCCCACGGCGCAGCCCCGCCCCACAGCCGGGCCAAACAGCAGCCAGAACAGCCACGGCCACAACGAGCCTGCCCCAAAACCGCTACCATTGTGTCCATGCACACAGAGTCGTACCTGCACCATGGCCACACCGTTTACGAGCACCGCCTGGACGTCCCGCTGGATCACCTGCGCCCCACCGGCGAGGACAATCCGACGATCCAGGTTTTCGCGCGCGAGGTCGTGCGTAAGGGCCGCGAGGATGCGCCCTACGCGGTGTTCCTGCAGGGCGGCCCGGGCTACCCGAGCCCGCGTTTCGGCACGTTTACCGGCGGCTGGATGAATCGCCTCCTGCAGGATTACCGCGTGGTGCTCCTGGATCAACGAGGCACGGGCCAGTCGACCCGCATGGACGCTCAGGCGCTCGCCCACTTGGGCACGGACGAGGAGAAGGCCGCGTACCTGCGCCACTTCCGCCAGGACCAGATCGTGTACGACGCGGAGGCGCTGCGCCGCGAGCTGTGCGGTGATGACCCGTGGACGACGCTCGGCCAGTCTTTCGGCGGCTTCATCACGACCTCGTACCTGTCGCTGGCTCCCCAGGGCCTGAAGGCCAGCTTGATCACGGGAGGCCTGCCCGGCCTCGTCCACGTGGATGAGATCTACCGCCTGACCTATGAGCGCACGGCGGCGCGCAACCGCGCGTACTTCCAGCGTCACCCGGGGGATGAGCGCACGGTGCGTGAGCTGTGCGCGCACTTGGCGGACACGGAGGAGACGCTGCCGACGGGTGAGCGCCTGTCCCCCGCGCGCCTGCGCATGATCGGCATGATGCTGGGCGGGCAGGGCAACACGGATCAGCTGCACTACCTCCTCGAGGGGCCGTGGACGTCGGTTCGAGGCGAGCGCCGCCTCTCGTCGCAGTTCCTGGCGGCGATCGGCTCGCAGGTGGACGTCGCGCCGATTTACGGGGTGTTCCAGGAGTACATTTACGCGTGCGCGACGCCGGATCTGGTGGGCACGGCGACGCTCTGGGCGGCGGACCGTCTGGCCGAGGAGGTCCCGGGCTTCGCGAAGGACGCGAACCCGCTGGATGAGAGCGAGCCCTTCTACCTGACGGGTGAGCATTTCATGCGCCGCGTGTTCGACGAGGACCCGGGCTTGGCACCGTTGAAGGGTGCGGCACAGATCCTCGCGTCGACGACGGAGGCGGCTCCCGTCTACCTGCCGGACGTATTGGCCGAGAACACGGTGCCGGTGGCGGCCGCCGTGTACTACGACGACATGTTCGTGCCGCGCGAGCTGTCCTTGGACACGGGCAACTTGATCGGCGCCCACCACTACATCACGAACGAGTACCAGCACGACGGTTCCGCCTATTCTGGCGGAAAGGTCGTCTCTCACCTGTTGGACCTGCTCGCGGACTGACCCGCGAACGCCTGATCGAAAGGACTGGCTATGACCGCCTCATCTACCTGTTCTTGTCCGTGCGCCGGCTCGGTGGACCCGATGCGGGTCGCGGGGTTCGCGGCGGGCGTGGGCGCGACTGTCGCCTGGTACGCGCTGCCTGATTATGTGCGTTCTCGCCCGTTGCGCGGCCTCGCGAAGGCGGGCCTGCTGGGTGTGCTCGGCTGGTCGATGGTGGCGCAGCTGCCGGAGGGCGCGGAGCTTGCGCCCTACGACGACGAGGACGTGGATTGTTCGAAGTCCTCACCCGTGGCGGGCGAGGATCCACTGGAGGGCGTCACGGAGGCGGATCCGGCCGAGCTGGCGGTTCTCGCGGGCGCGGCGCTGGGTTCGGCGATGATCACGGTCGGCGTGGAGCGTTGGCTGTTCCGCCGCGGCGAGCGTCGTCGCGCGCAGGGCGCTCGTTTTGCTCATACGAGGCAGGGGCTGGTCCTGGGCGGTCTGGAGGCCGCTTTGACCGTGGTGACGTTCAGCGCGGGGGCTGTGCGAGGCAAGCTCTCGAAGGACTGAGGCAGCGCCCGCCGACCCCACGCCAACAGCCGCCGACCCCACGCCAGCCGTCCACGCGCGAGCCGCCGTCCGCCGCCCGCTCGTTAGCGTTCGCGCCTGAAGACCATGTAGCGGGCGAGCGCGGCACCGACCCACCCGCAGGCCATGACGAGGATGGGCACGCCCACGGCCGTCCACCACGAGGATGCGGGGACAAAGTACCGCAGCACTGCGAATGCCACGGGGGTGACGACGAGGAACGCGAGCGAGATCGTCGCGATCGTCGCGCCGACGGGTCGGCGCTTGAACACGAGGTCGACGACCTCGCGGCGCGTCTTGCCCTGTCCGGCGGCGACCTGTGAGAGGTGTTTGCGCACCGCGCTGTCCATGCCGCGCAGGGGAATCAACGCGGACCACACCAGCCCGACGATGATCGCAACGTCGCGGCTGCCGAACGCGTAGACGAGGCCCGCGATTGACCAGCCGATCACGTAGGTAATCGTGAGGCCTAGGCAGAGGTAGAAGAGCGGCTTGAACACCAGCCAGTGGAGCTTATTCTCGTATGTCTTCTCGTCGGGGTTCTGTGCGAGGAGGTCACGGTAGAGGCGGCTGGTGGCGTCGGTGCGGTCGACTTCTTGTATGTCCGCGATTGCTTCGCGGGCGGCCTCGTTGTTCGGATCGATTGAGAGGACGTGCCGGTAGACGTCGAGCGCCGCTTGTTCATCGTCCCGGGCGAGCAGCCGGCCGAGGGTGTTGAGCGCAAAGGGGTCTTCGGGGTCGAGGCGCGCGCCTTCACGCGCTTCGCGCAGCGCTTCCTCCCACTGGAAGTTGCGCGCGAGGGCGTGAGCCCTCATGGTGTGGCTGAAACCGTATTGTGGCGCGAGTTCGACCAGGCGCGTGGCGTGTGTGAGGGCGAGCGCACGGTCCCCCTCTAAGTAGGTCAGCCAGTACAGGGCACTGAGGTTGTTGGGGGAGGCCTCGACGGCGCGTCGAGCGCACGCGTAGGCCTTCTCAGGCTCGCGATTTGTGAGGTGAGCGTGGGCGAGGAGACAGTTCACTTGCGCCGAAACCTCGGGGTCGGCCTGAGGGATTGTGACGAGTTTTTCGATGGCTCGTTCGGGGCGCTTGATGTCGATCAAGGCCTGGGCGTGCCTGATCCGCTTCGAGATGTCCTCGGTCACCATCGGTCCTCCTCGGTGTCGGTAGCGAACGGCGAGGGGTGGGCAGCGCGAGCGCGCCGCCCACCTCCTCACAGCAGGTTGTTCGCCTTCATGTACTCCGCGAGGTCGTCGTATTCGCCTTCTCGGTTGCCGTATTCGACGATGTTGCGGGCGGTGACGAACCAGGGACCCGCGCTGGGCCGAATCTGTTCCAGCGCCCTGAGGAAATCCTGCATGGTCACCATGCGCACGTTGCCGGTGCGCACGGAGTCCATCATCGCGTATTCGACGGCGCTGTCGACCAGGTGGGCCAGGTCGGCACCGGTGAATCCGTTGGTGCGCTGGACGAGGTAGCCCAGGTCGATGCCTTCGACGGGGCGGGACTTGAGGTGGTGGTAGAGGACGGCCTGCCGGGCGGGGCCGTCGGGGGGCAGGACGGCGATGGATCGGTCGAAGCGTCCGGGCCTGCGCAGCGCGGGGTCCACGTCCCACGGGGTGTTGGTCGCGGCGAGGACGAAGACGCCTTCGTTGTCGGATCCGATGCCGTCCAGTTCCATGAGAAGCTGGTTGGTGACCGATCGCATGCCGGAATAGCCCATGTCCGCTCTCCGCATGCCGATCGCATCGATTTCGTCGAGGAAGAAGACGACGGGGGCGTTGGCGCGCGCAGTCTCGAAGAGTTCGTGGAGGTTAGCTTCCGATTCACCGAAGTAGCGCGCCATGACATCGCTAATCTTGACGTTCATGAACGCGGCGCCGAGCTCGCCGGCGAGAGCACGGGCGATGTAGGTCTTGCCGCATCCGGGAGGGCCGTAGAGCAGCAGGCCGCCGTTGAGGCTCTTGCCGTAGAGCTTGCGGATCTCAGGGTTGCGCAGGGGTGCCAGGAAGGCCATGGTGAGGCGGTCCTTGACCGACTGCATGCCGCCCACGTCGGCCAGCGTCGACGTCACGTTTTCAAAGGCCCACGCGTCCCCTTCGGGTTTCTCGTCAACTTCGACTTCGCCTTCGACGGCCCCCGGTTTCACGAATGCGGGTGCCGGTCCGCCGACCTGCTTCTCAGCGTTCTTCCAGTCGAAGTTTTCCGGATCGGCGCCGTCGGGGGAAGCGGGGTCATCCTGCCCATCTCCGGCCTCGCCTGTCGACGCGCCTCCCTCGTTGTTCCCTTCCTCGGCCGTCTGCGGGAAGTCCGCGGGATGAATCGTCACGATCGCGGGAATGCCTGCGTCGTCCGAGGCAGGGGCGGCGGGCGCAGACGGAGCGGGCTCCTCGGGCGCGGTGAGGGGGTCGGCCTCGTACGAGGCGGGAGCTGCAGTTGCAGGTTCAGCGTCAGTCGGCCCGTCGACGGCCGGGGCCGAGGCCTCGGGCGCGCCGAGGGCGCTGCGCATGAGGGCCGAGACGCGCTCGTTGTGGGGGTCGACGGCGAGGACGACGGCGAGGTGCGAGACGGCTTCGGCGCCCCTCCCCTCGGCGATCAGGAGTTCGGCGAGGTGCTCGCGCAGGGCATGGTCCTCGGGTCGTTGTTCGATGATCGACATGAGGGAGTCGATGAGAGGATTCGTCATGCTATAAGCCTACCGGCTGGCAGGCTTCTGGGTCTATGTGCGCACGAAGCAAATCGCGCGCACGGATGACATTAGAGGGTGCGCGCGGTGATCCTGCGCAGGGCTTGGCCCGAGCGCCAGGAATTGACGAGGCCCATCGCGAGCGGCAGGGAGACGAGGGCTGCCAGGAAGGCAGATTCGGTGGCGACGGCGATGGCCCCGACGGCGAGGAAGCCGACGAACCAGGCGAGCTGCATGCGCGCGCATGCGGTCATGATCGCGCCGTCGCGCCGGGCGGCACGCAGGGCGGCGTGAGAGTCGGAGAAGATGACGAGGTCCTCGTTGCAGTCCCATTCGCGGTGCCACCGGCGCGCGACGACGATGAGTGCGGCGAGGAGCGCGAGGAGGATCAGGCCTCCTGAGAGGATGAGGGCCAGGGCCACGGCCGCGAGCGCTTCAATGGTCGGCTCGGGCATGGAGGACATTTCGACGATGGCGACGATCGCGCTCACGGAGACGATGAGGAGGACGGTGACGATATCGATGGCGATGTTGATGCGGCCCTGCGTTTGTTGCCCGGAGCGCACGCGGTTATAGCGGCGCAATTGGTCATTTCCCAGGCGGTAGGGCCTGGGCGGTGCGGCGAATTCTAAGGGCTGATGGGTCACGCCCTCACAATAGCGCTGTCTGTTGATTATCCGCGCCTTACAACGCAACTGTCAGGAGCCTAGTTTGACACGTTTTCGATGGTCAGGATATAGGCATCGGCATAGAGTGATCGAGATTTTAACCGACCGATTGAATCACCGTGTCAGCGCCATCAGAACGAAAAGAATGAGTCCAGCCAGCACGATCATACGAATGAAGTCCATGACGGAACTTCCCAGGTCGGGGAATCGCTTGCGCAGGCGCGTAAAGGTCAGGCGCACGCCGCGCGGCAACGTGCGGTTAAAGAGCGCGATCTGGAGGAACGCGAACGCGTATCCGCTCAGCGCCGACGCGGCGTACAGGAGGAAGAAGAGGAGCGCGCGTTCATCCGTCATGTAGCGCAGGGTGAAGAGATAGCCCAGCCCGGACCCGAATCCACCGATGATCGCGAATATCCACGCCTTGTCGAGCGCGAAGGTCACGCGCTTGAGCATCCCCCGGTAGGCCTTGGCAACAGTCGACTGCATTTCGATGGCGTACGAGGAACGCCCGGCACCCTTGAGGGGATGAGCCAGAGAGTCGTAGGCGAACTTTGCCTCGGCCAGGTCCGGGGCGTTCGCCTTGGCGCGACCGAACGCCCACTGCGCCGCGTTCGGGTCCACGGGCTCCCACAGGCGCCCGTACGCCATGAGGAGCTCAACGTCGTCGGGGTATCCGTCGGTGGCGATCTGCGAGACGGGCAGCGCCTCCTCGCAGCGCCCCAACTCGACGAGGCAGAGGGTCAGTTCGCGCGCAATCTCGTGGGATTGGGGGTGCAGGCGCATGCCAGCCATGGCCACGGCCCCGGCCTCCTCGACGAGGCCTTGGCGGCGTTGGGCGCGGGCAATGAGCGCGAAGGGGTCGGCCATATCGTCCCCGTAGGCGCGTGCGCGCGTCGCATACTCCTCGCACAGTGGGTACAGGCCGAGGAGGTCAGCGCAGGCGGCGGCCTGAATGTCGCGGCGGTAGCACGCATCCTCGCCCACGACCTCCATAGACTCCAGCATGTCCAGAGCCGCACGGTAGTCGCGCTTGGCGAGGGCCTCGTCAACGTCGGCGAAGGTGGGCATCGTCATGGCGCATACGATACCGTCCCACTCGCGCCCAAGGTGGCCTCGTTCACGGCCTGTGACCGGGCTCCTTATCGCAGTAAAACGCCCGCGGTATGACCTCAGGCGCAACCGCATCACCCTGCGGCACAGCGACCTCCACCGCCCATCTCCGCTCTCGACACCCACTTCTGTTATACAATTCACATTGTTATGTAATCATTAGACAATAAATCTACGTTGCGTCCCTGTAGGCTAGAGAACGTCCCAACAGTTTCTCATTAACCCAGAAAAGATCCCTCAGCAATGAAGCACTTCCGCACCGTCGAAGTGGGGCTTGTCGCAGCCCTCTCCCTGGCGTTGACGCCTGCCGTGACGTTTGCATCCCCATCGCAGGCAGACGCTTCTTCCGAGGACACGTCAATCACGGCTCCCAGCAACCCGCCCGTGTCCGACGAAGACCGCCAAACGGCCGATGCCCAACAAGCCGAGGAGAACGCCCGAGCAGCGCGACCAGACCCGCAGCCGCCCACCTCGGCCACCCCCTCGGCCCCATCGACGCAGACCCCGCCCCTCGTCACCGCTCAGCCGGACGGGAGCATCGGCAACGACAAGGTGCACATCCTGTCCCTGTCGGGCGCTGACTGCATCGTGGTGGAGTCGAATGGTCACTTCGGCATCGTGGACGCAGGCGACGACAACGACTACCCGGACGGGTCAGACCCCCGCTACCCGTGGCGAGCAAATATCGCCACATGGGGACAGGAAGACCAGGTGCGCCCCTATCTCGACAGCCTGGGCATCAACTCCTCCAACCTCGACTTCTTCATCGGCACCCACCCGCACTCCGACCATATCGGCTGGGCTGACACCCTGATCCACAGGTACCATCCCAAGCACATCTACACGCCCGTCTACGACGATTCCTACTCGGTCAGCGACGACGTGAACCCACTGTGGGACAACCAAAAGGTCTACGACGACCTCGTAGCCGCAGCGACGTGGGCCCAGGGCGCGTACGGGGCGACGTTCGACCAGCACGTCAAGCCCGGACAAGGCGACCTCATCCAAATGGGCGACATGCTCGTCCAGATCATCCCCCTGTCTCCCGACGAGGAATACGCGCACCCCGGCAAGCTCACAAACACAAACCTCATCAGCTATACGGCGAAGATCACGGCCCACGGACACAGCGCCTACCTGTCCGCTGACCTCGAGAGTGGCGAAGGCAAGGAAGACTACGCAGCTAGCATCGTCGGCCACGTGGACTGGCTGAAAGCCGGTCACCACGGCCTATCGAGCTCAAACAGCGAAAGCTTCCTGGATGCGCTCTCCCCGTCGCTCGTCATGAACACGGGTTACGAGTTCCACACCCCGGATCGCCTTGGCCTGCCCGCGCTGAAGGGCCGCTACGAGTGGTTCGAGGCGTACTCAATGCGCAACGCGGGCATCCCCGCCCTCGTCGGAACCTTCACGGCAACCGGGATCACCCACCCCTACATGAACGTCGGAATGGGACACACATTCACATCGACCACGCCCCACACCTACTGGTTCCGCAACGGCAAACTCGCTGCGACGCGCGGATGGTGGAAGGGCTTCTACGACGGCTGGCACTACTTCAACGGCTCCGCGTCAGCTGTCGAGAATGGCTGGGTGCTCGACGGAGGTCACTGGTACTGGATGGACGCCACCTCCAACATGGCTGTGAACACGTGGGTCCACGACGGCGACAAGTGGTACTGGGTGGACGACTCCGGCCACATGCTCCGCGGCGGCTGGCATTACATTGGCGGCACCTGGTATTACCTCACCGGCTCCGGCGCTGCGGCGACAGGCTGGCTCCAGGACGGTGGCTCCTGGTACTACCTGCACGCCAACGGCGCGATGGGGCAGGCATGGATCCACGATGGTACCGGCTGGTACTGGATGGACCCCTCGAGCGGGCGCATGGACGCCGGCGGCTGGCGTAGCATCTGGGGCTCCTGGTACTACCTGAGCGGCAGCGGCAAGGCCGCGGAAGGCTGGCTGCTCGATCGCGGCTCCTGGTACTACATGGCCCCTGGTAGCGCCCAGATGCGTACCGGATGGGTGAACGACGGCACCGGGTGGTTCCTCCTGTCCGGCAGCGGAGCAATGCGCTCGGGTGGCTGGGTCCAAGACGGTGGCAACTGGTATTGGCTCGACGGCAGCGGGATGATGCTCACAGGCTGGATCCAGTCGGGTGGCGCGTGGTACTGGCTTGACCCCGTCAGCGGACACATGGCGGTCGGCACGGCCACCACTGATGGCCGAACATCCCAGTTCGCGCCTTCCGGCCGTTGGCTCGGATACGTCTGAGCACACTCTCGCCGACAGAGACAGCCGGGAGCGCCCGCCTCGCCGATAACGCGGGGCGGGCGCTCCTTCGCGCGTGCCCGAGGTGACCTCGTCCAGGGCTCGCAGGGAACTTTAGGAAACGTCCTCAATAAAGCGACTCCCACCTGCTGCAACGCTGAGATACTGCATGTTCAACACACATCGCACTGCAGATTGTCACACAACCGGAGTAGTCTAACTGTCAAGTGACGCACACCACTAGCGTCGCCGATTGTTCCGACGGAGTGAAGCAATGCCCACCCTTACAGCTACCTCTTCGGTTCCCGAATCGGCAGGAACCGTAGAATTTGCCGAGTCCTTGACGTGGGACTTCCCAGTTGACGTGGACGCAGTTCAGTCGCTGAAGGACTGGTGCGACGCGCCGATCGCAGCGCTTGACGATGCCATCGCGGATGCGACAACAGCTCGCGGACAGATGGGCACCAGCGGGCCAGGTTGGTTGAGACGGTCGTCGAGCACCTAACGAACGTGATTTCCGCCAGCGAGCACGCCGTGTCATGTTTGCGCTCCCTGCATTCTGCCCTGGAGGATTACGCGGGCGCCATGGTGCCCGTCAGGACAGAGTTTCAGGCGATCATAACCGACGCCATGGCGGCTGGACTGACGGTTTCTCAGGCGGGCACACAGGTCACCATCAGTCACCCGGCAGACGTTCCGGGCGGCGTTGGCGTCGTCTTTGCGTCGCTGCGGGAGCGCTGCGACACCAATCAGAAGAAGTTCGCCTACGCCGAATCACTGTTCGGCGACGACCTCGCAGCGATCGACCCGACCATCTGGGAGTCGACAATCCTGGCTGTTTTCAACAGATTCGTCGGCACGTACGGATTTCCCACGGGACCCAACGCAGCGGGAGGCTATCCCAGCTGGGCGGATACGATGCGCAATACCGTGGGAGATACGACCGAGGCGCTCTACCTGCAAGCGAAGGGCGCCACCTATGAGGCCCCTCCCGGGCTCCGGGACGCATCGCCGTGGAAGCAAGTCGCCGAGCGAGGAAACCTCAAGAACTGGAAGGTCCCCTCCGTCAATGCCGTCGAAGGCGGCAGCCGGGTGGTCAAAGCAGCCGACGCACTTCGCATTGGCGGCAAAGTCGCAGGCCGCGCCTGCGCGGTCCTCGATGGGGCCGTCAGCGCCTACGACAGCTACCAGTCGGACTCCTACCACCACCCCGAAATGGGAGAGGGCGAGAAGATAGCAAGGGCAGGTGTGACGGGCGCTGCCAGCGCTGCAGGTGCGTACTTGGGAGCCACATACGGAGCGCAACTAGGCGCAGCTATCGGTGCCGTCGGCGGCCCCGTCGGCATTCTGGCGGGGGGCGTGATCGGCGGCGTCATAGGCGGGCTAGTGGGAAGCAAAATTGGACAAAAAGCAGCAAGTCTCGTCAATGACGGCATGCACGCGCTCATCAACATCGGAGGTTCACAGTCATGATTTTCTGGGAAGTCTGTGGAGCGATTTTCGGACTCATGATTATTGGCGCCTGGTACATGGAGACCTATCTCGACACCACATTCTCTAGCAACTCTCGCATCGTTACCTCACGGATGAGCAGCAGCGCGAGAAGCCAAGCAACAACACGCCCACTTGTTGGCCTTGGTTTCTTCATCTGCAGCCTCGGAGAAGCTATCTCTGAGCTCAGCTCTTATTACATCGTCACGGGGATCCTCATCGTCACCGGTCTACTCTGTTTTCTTATCGCTGCCATCTATCATTTCTTCCCCTTATCCGTTCCCCGCTGGGCCGACGCCCGATACCAGTACATGAAGCGCCACGGCATGCTGGACGAGAACGGCGATCCGTTGCCGCAGGCGTCTTCGACAGAGGGCGACGAGGAATCCGATGACGACGATCAGGGCCAGGGCGTGCTATGAGCCTGTCAAGCTATTGGCTCATGCCTCCCCGATGGTCTTCCTGCCCGAAGGAGGAGATCTCCTCGATCCTCAACCAGGCATTCACGGAAACCGGCGAAACAGTAGGTCGGACAACAAGCGACAATCCGTATCCAGATTCGCCGTCATCCGAGGGAGGCGTCATCGCCCTGGCCGTCGGCCCTATCGATGCAGACTACGGCTTCACGCCCACCGTCCTCGTGCTTGCATCCCCGATCCCCGCGAACACCACGCCTGAGCAAGCTGTAGCAGAATCAGCAGAGGCCCTCTCCCACCAGGTTCCGGGTTTTCGCATGCTGGAAGACTGCCTCTGGCCAGCGACTCCGAAATCCGCACAACTGCGGACGGGGATCTACATTCAGGGCAGGGTGCCCATCACCGCCTGCCAGTGGGCATGGATTCATTCCGACGGCACGAATGACTTCCTCCTCACGGCGACAGCGACGATGACAACCCCCGCTTTCAGCAACCTGAACGAAGACGTTCTCGCAATCATCATGAGCCTGGAGGTGCACAATGGCTGACCGTCCCCACATCGTCATTCCGGGCGACGTCACCTCGAGCTTCGTCACCTCCCAAGAACTCACCGGAGACGCGCTGCATCTTGCAGCCCTCACGCGCACCGCCCACTCACAGCTGATCATCTCGACCACATCCCCAGAGGACTCTCAGTGTCGCCGCGCGAACATCTGGATGCAGCCGGGGCCCTGCGTCGTCGCCCGCACCGCTACCACCCCCGACGGTGGCACTGAGACTCACATTTATCAGATCGATAACGAGGAAATTCCGCACGTCGCGGCGGCGATATCTCCGCTCACGCCTAACCCCGCCATCTTCGATGGGCCTCCCGTACTACCAACGGCCATCGTGAACGCCGCACAGCAGGGCATGACCGAACAGACGGCCCAGCTCCTCGAAAATTACTCCTCCTACGGCCCCTCAGATTCCGCCTTCGCGCAAGCTCTCATGACTCAACGCTGGGCATACACTACCTGGATCCGGGAGGACTGCGCGGGCGAGGATCCCTTCGCTCCGGCAGCCATTCTGTCGACTCTCATCACTCCGGCCGCCTCCTACAGGGTCGAGGCCCCACCCCTCGCCCCCAGCACCGGCCCGCACATCCCCATCTACTCGATCTACAACACGCAGCTGTGGGGCCTGATCACGCACTTCTTCGCCCTGTCATCCGAGAGGAATGAGCCATGAGCTACGTCAATATCGAATGGGACTACAACGAAGTTCAGTCCATCATCTCAGCTGTCGACCGCACGTCCACGACCCTGAAGAACGTGTCCACACCGAGCACAGCCAACACGGGTAGCGCCCACCACGCGACCCTCATCAAGCACCTCACGGCTCTTGACACAATGATCAGTCAGATGGCGTGGATTACCAACGGCATTAGCCTAGGCCTGGGTGCCGCAACAGAGGACTTCCAGTGCACGGACAACGAGGCCGCAGACGTCATGCGCGAGATCCAGCGCTACAACGACGTGTACACCCACAGAAATCCGGTCCGCCCCTCAATCGGGCAAAAGCCAGCAGCCACCTCATCGTCCTCACCGAGGTGACCTCGTCCACGAAACACGGCCCACCAGCCTCGTCGCGGGCCTCGCACCCACTATCCTGGACCCTATACGCGAGGCCGCCCCGGCCTCGTCCGTCCGACACCGCACACAGAGGAGCCCCCATGGCGACCGAGCCCGTGTTCGAGGCCATCAACTGGAACAAGATCCAAGACGACAAGGACCTCGAGGTCTGGGATCGCCTGACGGGTAACTTCTGGCTGCCTGAGAAGATTCCGCTCTCCAACGACCTGCCGAGCTGGAAGACCCTCACCAAGGACGAGCAGCTCATGACGAACCGCGTGTTCACGGGCCTGACCCTACTCGACACGCTCCAGGGCACGGTCGGCGCGGTGTCGCTCATCCCGGACGCGCGCACCCCGCACGAGGAGGCCGTCTACACGAACATCGCGTTCATGGAGTCGGTGCACGCCAAGTCCTACTCGTCGATCTTCTCCACCCTGCTGTCCACGGAGGAAATCAACGAGTCCTTCCGCTGGTCGAACGAGAACGCGGCCCTGCAGAAGAAGGCCGAGATCGTCAAGTCCTACTACGATGGCAACGACCCGGAGAAGCGCAAGGTCGCCTCGACGATGCTCGAGTCCTTCCTGTTCTACTCGGGTTTCTACGCGCCCATGTACTGGAGCTCGCACGCCAAGCTCACGAACACGGCCGACCTGATCCGCCTCATCATCCGCGACGAGGCCGTTCACGGCTACTACATCGGCTACAAGTACCAGCTGGCCGTGAATGAGTCGAGCCAGGAGCGCCAGGATGACCTGCGCGACTACACGTACGCGCTGCTGTACGAGCTCTACGAGAACGAGGAGCAGTACACGGAGGACCTGTACGATCCGCTCGGCCTGACCGAGGACGTGAAGAAGTTCCTGCGTTACAACGCGAACAAGGCGCTCATGAACCTGGGTTACGAGGCCCTGTTCCCGCACGACGCGACCGACGTGAACCCCGCGATCCTGGCGGCACTGAGCCCCAACGCGGACGAGAACCACGACTTCTTCTCGGGTTCCGGCTCATCCTACGTGATGGGCGAGGTCGTGGACACCGAGGACGAGGACTGGGACTTCTGATCCTGCACGGGGCCGGGCGCACGTTGTGCGCCCGGCCCCGTTGTATGTGCGCAGCCGGGCGGTATCGTCCGCGGCCTTCCCTCTTCCTCGGTTCCCCTCCCAAAAGTCGCAGGTAATTTAACACGGTCAGTTTTAGATATGGCCCATAAACGTTGCAATTCCAACGATGCGATTTCAATGTTTGAAATAGTCGCGAGGGAATTGCATGCGACATTGGTGAGGAACCACGGAACCACGGAACCACGGAACCACGACTTGACAACTGCAGGAATCTGGCGGGCGCACGACGCGGCCGTATCGTATGCCCGGCCGCGTTGTGTGCCCGCGTCGTGCGCCCGGCCGCATTCCTTATGCGGCCCGCATCATCTCTCCTTACGAGGCCCGCGCCCACTCTCGGCGTCGCCACGCGCAGCCGGCGAGGCCGAGCAGGGCGGCTCCCACCGCCAGCTGCGGGTAGACGCCGATAGATCCGGCCTTGGGCAGGGTGCCGACCTGCGTGTCGACGACGCGGATACCCGGCAGGGCGGCGTCGCCGCTCGCGTCGGCGTCGGCGGGCAGGACTCGCACGGAGGTGAAGCCTTGGTCCGGTCCATAGTCGGCCACAACGACGGTCGAACGCGCGTCATCGGTCCCAACCTCGATATGGAAGGGAACGGGGCGCGGCAGCAGGACGTGACCTGCGGGCGCGCGGGTCTCCACGAGCCAGTAGGTGACGCCCTTCTCCAGGGACGAGACCACGAAGCTGGATCCACCATCAAGTACGCTGACCGGGGTTCCGCTGAGCTCCGCGTTGTCGTAGATCGCGAATGCAGCGCCGTCAAGCGGATAGGTGCCATCGTCGTTCGGGGTACCGACCGGCTGCGTACCGGCCTTCTCGATGCGTATCGAGCGCGGGCGAGCGGGCGCACAGGCCACGTTGTTGGCGGAGCCGTCGTGATCCTTGGGTCCGGCGACCTCGTTGTAGAGGCCGTGGCCCGGAACAAGGCGCTCATTCTCGGTGCGGCACTCGAGCAGGGTCTCCCTGTACCCCTCGGCACTCGTGTCGCGCGCGACGGTGAAGCGGATGAACCACGTAACGGAGGCGCCCGGCTCGATGTCGGTCCCCTCGGTCAGGACATAGTTTTCGGCCGCAGGCAGCGCGGGGACCCGGTCGATATTCTCCGGCTCGGTGGTGATGCGCGCGGATTGCACGGTCAGGCCCGGCGCGAAGTCGGGACGGTCCACGACGCGGCCCGTCGACCCCTTGACGTTGCCGTCGTTGGTCGCGGTGATGCGATAGGTGACCGTGATCGTGTCGGTCGTCCCGCCCTCAACAGCATCGAGGCTCTTGTCGAGGCGCAGGTTCGGCGACTGCTTTTGGTTCGTGAAGGTACACGTGATCGGCAGTGCCGCGGGGGACGAGGCCGGGGCAACCTGGGAGAAGTCCACACCGCCGGTGGTCGCGTCGCGCGTGACGTTCACGCGCTCGCCCACGCCGTTCAGGCAGGTCACGTCGGTCATGGCCCACACGGGGCTCCCCTGCAGCTCGCTGGTTTCCCAGGTGGGGCCGAAGTAGCCGGGCTTCGGGGAGTACCCGGGCAGGACGGGGCCAGTCTCGGCGATGACGAACCTCGACCGACCCGGAACGAAGGCCTTGTAGGACGAGGTCGCGGTGCCGCCAGCGCCGTAGCCGGTGGGGGTCAGCTGCGCGTCCGAGAAGGAGCCCGCCTCCACGAAGCCGTCGGCGGCCACGAGCGTCGTGTCCGGGGTTCCGGTCATGCCGTCCCAGCCATTGCCGACCCGCGTCGTGAAGGTGAAGGGCGGAATCTCCCCACCAACGCCCTCGGAATCTTCGGTGATGTTCTTGGCGACGCGCACGTAGCGTTCCTGCTGGAAGTAGCCATACATACAGCCGAAAGAGGAGGTGTTTTCCTTCGTCGTAAACGTAGACACCGGCTCCACGCCCGCCGGGGGCGCGGCGGGGCAGTTGCCGTCCGCGTTGGGCACAAAGCCGTAGATGAAGAGGCGATGCGGAATACCGTTGATCATGACGGTCTTCTCAGACGTGGTCTTACGGATCGTCAGGATGTCGTCAGAGTCCGGGGTTGATCCAGGAATACCGGCGTTCTCGGGATAGGTACTCGGCTCCCTGTTCGCAGCGGGCGGGCTGGGATTCTTGTAGATGTCCACACTACCCTTGCCCTCGCCGACATAACGGTGGCAATACCATTTGTTTTTGTCCCCGCGCTTGCGAGCCTTGTAGGGAGCTCCGGGGTAGCAGCCATAGCCGTTAGGAACGGACGTCGTTTCCTCGTAGGGACCTCCGGCTCGGGGCACCGCGGTCGTCTCCGTGTCGTTGACCGTCTCATACTGGTCGAAGGGGAAGGACTCCTCCAGGTCGCCGATGCGAATATCGAAAGAGGAGTGCACCCAGTCCTGCATCGTCATGATGGGGAAGTTGTTGTGGCGCACGGCCCCAATCAGGAAGGGCTCGCCCAGCGTCACCGTTCACGGATCGTTGGGCTTGTAGCCCAGGGCGCTCGTCGTGGAGGCAGAGATCCGGCTGGGATCATACTCACCCCTATAGTTCCTGCCGTAACGGAAGTGATCATAGGCCTGGCCACGGGCAATGTACGACCAGTAGTCCCCACTCTCAGCCACGGATGCTTTCAGCCACGGCTGAACCTGAGTGCCACTGGTGTGCTTGATCGACGACTGGTTCGGGTCGCTCGAGTTGTAGCGCGACTGGCCGCGCACAACACCGAAGTAGCCGTTGTCGGACACGAAGGTGGTGCGATCTCCTTCAGTGTTGTTGATGACGGTGGCGCCGATACGCCCCTCGGCGCGATTAAACGAGGTCGTGGTCACGCCGGGCGTCTCGAGCGGAGCCTCGGCGTGGGAGGGCTCGACAGCGGAGGTGAGCGCGGGCAGCGCCGAGGCGGCGGCGAACGCCCCGGTGATCAGGGCGCGAGCGAGAAAGCGACGAGGCCTGGGACCGCGGGTGCGGAGGGAGGCCTCGGGCGTATATCGCCCTCGCGAAGGAGCGATGTCCGCCAGGCGAGCACCGCGCACAGCTTCCACATGTTGCATAGTTCCCCCAGTTAGCAATAGTTACTACGACACCCTAACAAGTCCCATTAATTTACGAATACACTGTGGCAAGTATCATCGCATTCATCTTCTACCAGCTGTTTCATTGCTTCGAGGTGCATGACTAAATTCCGCATTAATTCCACAGACACTCGGATTAACGCATCAATGAGCGGCACCAACAAGCAACCAACGCCAGACACGCCGCCATGAGAGAGCCTCTCGCACTTTGTTTGCTCCACCACACTTATAGTCACACGTGTAACATGTGCACCACATGTCACAGGCGCATCATGGCGCGATATTCCCCGGCATAGCGCGCATACAGAAGAAAGAACAAGCCTGTGCGCATCGGAAACATCCCGACAGATGAGGCCCCGGCACTTCCGAGGCCCGTTAGACTGTGACTAGGAGCGGCTTCGCTTCCACAACGAACGTACGTCGCGCGCAGCGCGGGGGAATGAGGAGAGCACGACTATGAGTATCTTCGACCGCTTCGAGAGCGCCGTCGAGAGAGGCGTCAACGGCGCCTTCTCGCGCGTGTTCCGGTCGGGGATCAAGCCCGTGGACATCACCACGGCGATCCGCCGCGCCATGGACGAATCCGTCCAGGAAGTCTCCGCCTCGCGCATCATCGCCGCGAACCACTTCGCGGTCTACGCCTCGCGCACCGACCTCACGTCCCTCGAGGCATCCCTTGACGTCCTCGCCGACGAATTCGCCCAGCAGGCCACCGAGCACGCCTCCTCAAACGGCTACTCACTCCTCGGACCCGTGACGATCGAATTCATCGCCGACGCGTCCGAGCCCAGCGGCACCCTCAAGGTCGACGCCGAGAACCGCAGGGGCCCCGCAGCCCCCGCCACTGCCTCGTCCGCGTCCCCCGAACACCCCATCATCGATGTCGACGGCGAAAAGTGGCTCCTCACCGAGCCCGTGACCGTCATCGGACGCGGCTCTGAAGCCGATATCGTCGTCAACGACTCGGGTGTCTCGCGCCGTCACCTCGAACTGCGCATCACCCCCACCGGCGTGATCGCAACCGACCTCGGTTCCACCAACGGCACCTTCGTTGAAGGACACCGAATCGACGCAGCGACCCTGCTCGACGGCAACCAGATCGTCATCGGACGTACCAAGATCCTCTTCTGGACCCACCCAGACCAGAGCGGAGTTTAATGAAGTGACCACCGACCTCGCATTCACCGTCTTCCGCATCGGGTTCCTGGTGCTGCTGTGGCTCCTCGTGCTCGCGGCTGTCAACACGCTGCGGCGCGACATCTTCGGCACCGTCGTCACCCCGCGCGGCAAGGGACGCGACAAGGCGACGTCACGCCGCAAAGCCTCCCGCGACAAGCGCAAGGACAAGAAGCGCACGTCCTCCAACCCGCTGGCCCCCAAGGATCTCCTGGTGACCGGCGGCCCGCTCGTGGGCACCATGCTGCCCCTCGGAGAGGCCCCCATCGTCATCGGGCGTTCACCCGCCTGCACGCTCGTGCTCGAAGACGAGTACGCGTCCAGCCGCCACGCGGCTCTCACCCCCCAGTCCGACGGCTGGTGGATCGAAGACCTCTCCAGCCGAAACGGCACCTTCATCGACGACGAACGCCTGAGCACCCCACGCCAGCTCAAGATCGGTGACATCATCCGCATCGGCCAGACGACTCTCGAATTGGTGGGTTGATATGTCAGGAAACGCGGTTCAATTCCACTACGCCGCCCGCTCCGACGTGGGCCTCGTCCGTTCCAACAACCAGGATTCGGGCTACGCCGGCGCGAACCTCCTCGTCCTCGCCGACGGCATGGGCGGCCCCGCGGGCGGCGACATCGCCTCCTCGGTGGCCCTCGCGCACCTCGTCCCCCTCGACACGGACTCGCACCCGGCCGACTCGATGCTTCCCCTCCTGCGCGAGGCCCTCCTCGACGCGCACGAGGAACTCACCGATCGTTCGAGCCGCGACCGCGACCTCGAAGGCCTGGGCACCACCTGCATCGCGCTCATGCGCAGCGGCAACCGCCTGGCGATGGTCCACATCGGCGACTCGCGCGCCTACGTGCTGCGCGGCGACACGCTCACGCAGGTCACGACCGACCACTCCTTCGTGCAGTACCTGGTCGACACCGGCCAGATCACGCCCGAGGAAGCCGAGCACCACCCCAACCGCAACGTCGTCCTGAAGATCCTCGGCGACGCGCAGGCCGACGTGGCCCCCGACGAGACCATCCGCGAGGCCGTCGTCGGCGACCGCTGGATGCTGTGCTCCGACGGCCTCTCCGGCCTCGTCTCCCCCGAGACGATCGGCCAGGTCATGGCCGACATCAAGGATCCGGGCGAGTGCGCCGAAGAGCTGATCCGCCTGGCGCTCCTGGGCGGCGGCCCCGACAACATCACGTGCGTCATCGCGGACATCGTTCCCGCCGGCACGTACCCGCCCGCTCCCCCGCAGATCGTGGGTGCCGCGGCCATCGACCGCAACGCCAAGTCGCGCGGAGGCGAAGGCGCGGCAGCCCGCGCGGCGGCCCTGGGTTCCTCCTCCTCGGACGCCGTTTCCGACGAGGACGAGGCCCCCATCGAACTCAAGCCTCGGTCCTCCTGGTGGACCCCCGTGTTCATCTCGCTGGTGACGGTCCTCGTCGTCGCGGCCTCGTGGATGTCGTGGAAGTGGACGCAGACCCAGTACTACGCGATCGGCCAGGACGGCTACGTCGTCATCTACCAGGGCATCCCCCAGTCGATTGGCCCGTGGCAGCTCTCGCACGCGGTCGAGGTCTCGAGTGTGTCCCTCGCCGACCTGTCCCCCGTCGATCGCCAGCGCCTCGACACGCCGGTGCTGCGTTCCTCGCGCGCCGACATCGACTCCTACATCGAGGGCCTCAAGCGCTCCGCGGCCGAAAACGCCGCCTCGTCGTCCTCCTCATCTTCGTCGTCGACGCCTCAGTCGGGTACGTCCCAGTCCGGCGCCTCCCAGTCCGGGGCGCAGAGCGGGGGCGCCTCCTAATGGCTACCGTATCGATCGCGCCCGCCCGGCCTCGCCGATTCCTGGAGCTGACCCTCATGGGGTTGGCCCTGGCCGTCGGCATCGCCGGCTACGTGCTGACGTCGCTGAACTACACGGGGGAGATCCCCGCGAACCTGCTCACGCAGGTCGGTGTCCTGGTGGCCATCGCCATCATCGCCGAGGTCGGCGTGCACTTCCTGGCACCCTACGCGGACCCCGTGATCCTGCCGATCGCGGTGGCGCTGACGGGCCTCGGGCTGGCGATGATCTACCGCCTCGACCTCTCGTACGCCCGCAGGGACGAGGCCGTGGTTGGCTTCCGCCAGGCCCTCTTCGTGGGCATCGCGATCGTTATCGCGGCGGTCATTTTGATCACGCTGCGTGACCACCGCATGCTGCGCCGCTACACCTACACGTTCGGCGTGCTCTCCCTGTTCCTGCTGCTCCTGCCGATGATCCCGGGCCTGGGTCAGGAGACCTTCGGCGCGCGCGTGTGGATCCACCTGGGTCCCATCTCCATCCAGCCCGGTGAGCTCGTGAAGATCACGCTGGCGATCTTCTTCGCCGGATACCTCGTGACCAACCGCGACAACCTGGCGATCGGCGGCCGTAAGTTCCTCGGCATGCGCCTGCCTCGCGCCCGCGACCTCGGGCCGATCATGGTCGTCTGGCTGATCGGCATCGCGATCCTCGTCCTGCAGCGCGACCTCGGCACCTCGCTGCTCTTCTTCGGCCTCTTCGTCGCGATGCTGTACGTCGCCACGAACCGCGTGTCGTGGCTGGTCATCGGTTTTGCACTGTTCGTGCCGGCCGTCCTCGTGGCGGTGAAGTCCTTCGCCCACGTGCAGACGCGCTTCAACATCTGGCTCAACGCCCTCGACCCCGACATCTACAACCAGGGTTCCTATCAGCTCGTCCAGGGCCTATTTGGACAGGCTTCCGGCGGCCTCATGGGCACCGGTTGGGGCCGCGGCTACCCGCAGCTCGTGCCGCTGGCGAACTCCGACTTCATCCTCTCCTCCTTCGCGGAGGAACTGGGCCTGACCGGCATGGCGGCGATCCTCGTCCTGTACCTGATACTCATTCAGCGCGGCCTGCGCGCGGCACTCACGGTGCGCGACGGCTTCGGCAAGCTCCTGGCCACCGGCCTGAGCTTCTCGCTGGCCATCCAGCTGTTCGTGGTGCTCGGCGGCATCACGCGCATCATCCCGCTGACCGGCCTGACGGCCCCGTTCTTGGCGGCCGGCGGCTCCTCGATGGTGTCCTCGTGGATCACCGTCGCCCTGCTGATCCGCGTATCCGATGCTGCTCGCCGCCCGGCCTCGACCCCCGCGCCGTGGAATTCCGGCATCCAGCCTGCCGTGGGAGTGGGTGAGTAAACCGTGAACAACCAGATCCGCAAGATCTTCATCATCGTCCTCATCATGTTCGCCCTGCTGGGCGTGGGCGTGACGAACACGCAGTTCATCTCCGCGTCCTCGCTCAACGCCGACGCGCGCAACCAGCGCACGATCCTGCACGCCGCGGAAACCGACCGCGGCCCGATCATCGTCGACAAGACGGCCATCGTCTCGTCCGAGCGCGAACAGGACTCCAAGCGTTACGCGCGCTCCTACGCCGAGGGCCCGCTGTACGCGCCGGTCACGGGCTATTTCTCGTCCGTGGGCAACGCGTCGACGGGTATCGAGGCCGCCGAGGAGGACGTCCTGGACGGCCAGTCGCAGACGCTGCTCGGCCAGCGCCTGCGTAACCTCCTGACCGGCCAGAACCGCCAGGGCGGCGGCGTGGAGCTCACCCTGAACTCGCAGATGCAGAAGGCCGCCGCCGAGGCCCTCGGAAACCGCAAGGGCGCTGTCGTGGCTCTCGACGCGAAGACCGGCGCGGTCCTCGCGATGTACTCGGCGCCGACTTTCGATCCGAACCAGCTTGCCTCCTCCGACGCGAACGCTGTGTCGGACGCGTTCTCGGCGCTCTCCTCGGACCCGAATAATCCGCTGCTCAACCGCGCGATCTCGCAGCGCTACGCGCCCGGTTCCACCTTCAAGGTCCTCACGACGATCGCCCTCATCGAAAACGGTGTCGCCGAGCCGGACACGCGCATGTCGTCGCCGGTGTCCACGACCCTGCCCGGCACCGCGACCGAGGTGTCCAACATCGAGTCCTCGACCTGCGGTGACGGCAACCCGACGCTGACCGAGGCCTTCGCCCGCTCGTGCAACACGACCTTCGTGCTGGCCTCCGAGCAGCTGACGACCCAGCAGCTCGTCGATGTGACGAACCGATTCGGTTTCGGGCGCGACTCCCAGATCCCGCTGGCGGTGACCCCCTCGGTCTTCCCGGCCGACGCCGATAACGCGCAGCTCGCGATGAGCGCGATCGGTCAGTACACGGTCCAGACGACGCCCCTGCAGATGGCCCAGATCGCTCAGACGGTCGCCAACCAGGGCCAGATGATGACTCCGTACCTCATCGACTCCATCGTGGACGCGGACAATCAGGTCGTTCGTACAACCAGCCCGACGGACGGCGGACGCCCCATCTCCGCAGAGACCGCCTCGAAGCTGCGCACCATGATGGAAGCCGTCGTTTCCCAGCCCTACGGCACCGGAAACACGATGGCTCTGCCGAACGTGGCCGTGGCCGCCAAGACCGGCACCGCTGAGACCGGCGAAGGCGACCGTGCGAACGCGTGGGCCATCGGCTTCGCACCCGCCGACAACCCGCAGATCGCTTTCGCGGTCCTCGTCGAGGGCGACGACACGAACCCCACCCCGCACGGTGGCGACGTGGCCGGCCCGATCGCTCGCGCTGTCCTGGAAGCGGGGCTCAAGTGAGCGCGCCACGCATGACATCCGGCGCCGGGCGAGTGCTCGGTGGGCGCTACACGCTGCTCACCCCGATCGCGCAGGGTGGCATGGGCGAGGTGTGGAAGGCCCGCGACCGGGTCAGCGGACACATCGTCGCAGCCAAGGTCCTGCGCCCCGAGCTGGCGGGCGAGGAGCTCTCCCTGTCGCGTCTGCGCCTCGAGGCCCGCAACTCGATGTCGATTTCCCACCCGAATATCGCGAACACGCAGGATTCGGGCCAGGAGGACGGCATCGGCTGGATCATCATGGAGCTCGTCGACGGCTATCCGCTGACGGATTACCTGCGTGGCGGCTCGCGCATCGAGCCCGAGTACCTCATGCCGATCCTCGTGCAGGTCGCGATGGCCCTGGGTGCCGCCGCGCGCGCCGGCGTCGTACACCGCGACATCAAGCCCGCGAATATTCTTGTCCGTCCTGATGGCATGGTGAAGCTGACGGACTTCGGCATCTCGCGCGCCACCGGCCAGGTGAACCTGACGGCCGCGGGTATGGTCATGGGCACCGCCCAGTACCTGCCGCCCGAGCAGGCCATGGGCGAGATCGCCACCCCCATCGGCGACCTGTATGCCCTCGGCGTCATCGCTTACGAGGCCGCGGCCGGCCGCCGCCCCTTCACAGGCGAAACGCAGGTGGACATCGCGTTCTCGCACGTCAACGACCCGGTGCCCCCGCTCCCCGACTTCGTCCCCGAGCCGCTCGCCGACGTCATCCTGCACCTGCTGGAAAAGGACCCCGCGAAGCGCCCCGAGTCCGGCTCTGCCGCCGTGCGCGAGATCGCCGCCGCAGCCAAGGCCATGGGGATCTCCGTGACTCCCCGGCCTCTCCCCCTGCCCAAGGCCGCACAGCGTCCGGCCGAGGTCCGCACGCCCGTCCAGCCCTCCGTACCGATCGTCGCGCCCGTACGCCACCTGACGCGCCGCACGCTCCCCGAGGACATGCTCCAGCCTCCCTCGGGCCTGACCCCCAAGGTGCGCACCACGACCGGCCGCCACGCCGCCGTCCCCGTCCTGGACGAGGCGACCACGATCGCGCCCTCCTCCTCGGCGATCCCCATCACGGGCCGCCACGCGTCGGTTCCGCGGATCCTCGACGAGGCCGAGGTCCTTCCGACCGCACGCCCCGTTTCCACACCCACACGGGCGCGTCGCCTGCACCCTGAGACCACTGGCGAGCACGCGCCCGCAGTGTCCGGTGCCGTCCGATCGCTGACCTCGACCGGGCGTCACGCGGCAGTCCCGGCCCCTCCGAGCGCCCCTCAGGCGCCGGCCTCCGCGCCGATTCCGACCCGCTCCACCGCCGCGGCATCCGCATCTGCGCCGGCGCCCGCATCTGCACCTGCGCCCGCAACCAAGCCGACGTCGGCCTCGTCGCCGCGGCACGCGGTACCCACGCGTCCGGAGCAGGCCCCTCAGCCCCGCGAGAGCGCGCAGCGTCCCGAGGCACCCATCCCCGCGCCGCCCGTCACGCCCGCCGATCAGGCCTCGGATGACCGCAGAGCAGCGCTCGCGCAGCGCCTACGTGAACGCGCGGCCACCCGTCAGGCCGAAGACGCCGCCGAGGCACAGCGCCGCGAACGCGTCGCACGCGAAGAGGAACAGCGCCAGCGCGAACTGCGCGAAGCCCGCGAACGCCGCGAAGCCGAACAGGCACAGCGCAAGGCCGCCCAGCGCAGCGCGCCCTCCATCCCCCAGCCGACCCGCTCCGAGCAGCAACGAAGCGACAAGGCGGCCACGGCCTCGTCGCCGCGCGCCACGAGCGGCGGGACTCCGCGCGTGTACGGCACCGTCCCCCAGCCTCGGGCCCCCAAGCCGTCATCTCGTCCACGCCGATCCGTGTTCGAGCCCCGACCCGACAAGGCGACACGCGGACCGCGCTGGCACGACCTCGACGCCCGATCGGCAGACAGGACGCGGCCGCCGACCAAAACGGCCTACTCGCGCAGCGTGGTCGCACCGCCCGTCCCAGTATCCAGGCAGATTATTCGCGCGGTCATCGTCGCAATCATCGTGATTGGGCTCATCGCGCTCACAGCTATTACGATCAAACACATGCTTGGCTCCCTGATTCATCCAAGTGCGGGAGCACACATTATCGAGGAGGTTAGGACATGGCAGAGCCCATGGCCCACCGTCTAGCTGGCCGATACGAGGTCCGCTCGCTCATCGGGCGAGGCGGCATGGCCGAGGTCCACCTGGGCTTCGACACTCGTCTCTCGCGCGTCGTCGCCATCAAAATGCTGCGACGCGACCTGGCGCAGGATTCGATCTTCCAGGCGCGCTTCCGTCGCGAAGCGCAGTCAGCGGCGTCGCTGAATCACCCGAACATCGTCGCCGTCTACGACACCGGCGAGGAGATCATCGAAGACGCGTCCGGCCGCTCGATCGCGATTCCCTACATCGTCATGGAGTACGTGGAAGGGCACACGGTCAAGGAACTCATCTCCGACGGTACGGCCGTGCCGATCAACGAGGCCATCGAGATCGTGTCCGGCGTCCTGTCCGCCCTCGAGTACTCGCACGCGAACCACCTGGTGCACCGCGACATCAAGCCCGGCAACATCATGCTGACGTCGGACGGCAAGGTCAAGGTCATGGACTTCGGCATCGCGCGCGCCCTGACCGACTCGCAGGCCACCATGACGCAGACGAACGCCGTCGTGGGCACCGCCCAGTACCTCTCCCCCGAGCAGGCGCGCGGCGAAACCGTCGACGCCCGCTCCGACCTGTACTCGACCGGCGTCGTTCTCTTCGAGCTGCTGACCGGCCGCCCGCCCTTCAAGGGCGACTCCGCCGTCGCCGTCGCCTACCAGCACGTCGAGCAGATCCCTCCCACGCCCTCGTCGATCCTGTCCGACATCCCGGACTCCCTCGACCGCGTGGTGCTCAAGGCCCTGGCGAAGAACCGCGAGGACCGCTACCCGAGCGCGGCCGCGATGCTCGCGGACCTGCAGCGCGTCGCCCGAGGCCTCGACGTGGGCGCACCGCCCGCGGACTCGTGGGCCACCGAGGTACTGCCCGCCGCCGGCGTCGCTAGCGCCCAGACCGCTGCGACCATGCCGATGGCGGCCGTCGCCAACCGCACCCCCGCCCCGGCCATGGCCGCGACCTCCACGTCGCTGCCCCCGGTGGCCACCGCGGACGCGGATGACGACGTCGCAAAGTCCCGCAAGCGCCGCACGGCGATCATCGCGACCCTCGTGATCATCGCCCTGCTGCTCATCGGCGGCTCGGTGTGGGCCCTCACGCGTGGCGCCGCACAAGCGGAGACGATCGCGGTCCCCAACGTTGTCGGCCTGACGCAGGCCGAGGCGAAGACCCAGATCGAGCAGGCAGGCTTCACGTGGGAGCTCAACCCTGACAAGGTCGCCTCCGACACCGTTGCCGAGGGTTCGGTCGCCTCCACCGATCCCGCAGCCGGCACGCAGGCCGAGAAGGGCGCGACCGTTCGCGTCACCATCTCCTCCGGCCCCGATTCCGTGACCCTGCCGGACAACCTGGTCGGCATGAGCCCTGACGATGCGCGCAAGGCCATCGAGGCGCTGGGCCTGAAGTGGGAGCTCGACAACAGCAAGGTCGCCTCCGACACCGTCCCCGAGGGCAAGGTCGCGCAGACCAACCCCTCCCCCGGTTCGAAGGTGAAGGCGGGCCAGACGATCCGCGCCTACCTGTCCTCCGGCTCTGACCAGGTCGACGTTCCGGACCTGTCCGGCATGAGCCAGGACCAGGCGCGCAGCGCCCTGAAGGCCGTCGGCCTGGAGCTCGGTAACGTGACGAGCGTGGACTCCGAGAAGGACAAGGATCGCATCGTCGATCAGGATCCGGCCACCGGCACGAAGGTTAAGAAGGGCACCACCGTTGGCGTGTCCGTGTCGAACGGCAAGGCTGCCCAGGTGGAGATCCCCTCCGTCGTCGGCATCGGCCGTGATGACGCCGAGGCGCAGCTCAAGGCTCTCGGCCTGAACGTCACCGTCGAAGAAGTCTCGGGCAACCAGCCTGCCGGCCAGGTCCTGTCCGTTGAACCCGGCGTGGGCTCGAAGGTCGACAAGAACTCGACCGTGAAGCTGAAGGTGTCGAAGGGCAGCCAGAACGGCAACAACAACGGGAACAATAACGGCAACAACGGGAACGGCCACTGAGGTTCCCGCGGGTCGCTACCGCGTGACGGTGTCGAGCCGGGCGGTCACTGATCGGGTGAGTAACTGATCGGGTTAGCGGCTGACCCGGCTGGCGACTGCCCACCGATTGATGAGGCCCGCGCCGCAGGATTTCTCCTGGCGAGCGCGGGCCTCACTGTATGCGCGGGGGCGCGCCGGCGTGCGCCGGCGTGCGCGGGCGGCCTCGACAACGCACTGCTAGCAGGGACCGGTGCGCCCGCCTCTTCACGGTGGAAGCGTGCCTTCCACAACGCACGCCTGCCAGATAACCAGCTCTGTAGGCAGGTGCTGTGCTGCGACGTGGGCTCAAACGCGGATCCGTCAGAAAACAGGCGCCTCACGCGGATAGGTTGTGAGGGTTATAGGACATTTCGTGTTGCTGGGGTTAGTCCCAGGTGTTGTGGTAGGGGGTGGTGTGGTGGAGTTCGTTGAAGCAGATTGCGTCGCCCCAGCCGGGGATGGTGCCGGTGGCTTGGTGGGTTTGACAGGCCTGGTACCAGGCATTTTCGAGGGCTGCGTCGGTGGGCATGGTCGCCAGAATCCTCGCTGCTGGTTGCGGGTGAGGAGAGTGGATGTAGCACCACCAAAACACGGCTTTCATGCGTCGGGTCAGGCGCATGCCGCGGTGGTCGCGCAGCATCTGGCGTAGGCGCGCGTTCGTGCTTTCGATCTGGTTGGTCATCGCGGGCATCGGGTGGGTCCAGGTGGGGTCCAGGTAGGTGAACAAGAGCCCCTGGGAGATGAGCTTGTTGAGGCTGTTACGAGCCCGCACGAGACGTTCGTGGGTGTATTCCCATCCTCCCTCAGGCCTGCGTGTTTTCTCCTCCAAGAAGCCCTTCCAACGCGTGCACCACCCCTGGTAGGCGCCTATCCATTCCTGAGCACCTTCGATGTCTGTCACGTGGGTAAGTTGGCGTCCCAGAGCGTATAAGCTACGCGAGGCCTCCAGTTTGGGGCGCGTTGTGGTGGCTTGGCGGATACGGCAATACGCGTGGAAGGTGCAGCGTTGAACGCGCGTGGTCGGCCAGACCTTCGTGCACGCCCTCGCAAACCCGCTGCCCCCGTCGGTGATGACCAGGGCTGGGGGCGCGATCCGACTCATGAGCGCGCCCCAGG
>NZ_JAPWAD010000028.1:0-38917 GCF_041432695.1 Pauljensenia sp. 27098_8_83
TTATGGCGCTCGGTGCTTTCTAGCGACGTGCGCGTCAAGGATCTCGAAGCCCAGGTTGCGGCGTCTTAATGCACCTTATGGCGCTAATCTCGGAGGGTGTTTGAAAATGTCGCATGCAATTCGGCTTCCACTCCCTCAAGACTTGAAGCTGCACCGCTGAGATGTCGTAGTTTTCGCCGTTCGTTGAAGTTTGAGCTAAGGGATTTGCATGCGAAGTTTTCGGGTGCTCAGTGCTTTCTAACACAAAGCAGCCTACGGATGAACATCCCAACGCTTACGTGTCTAAATGCACCTTTTGGCGCTCGGCGCTCTCTAACTTGACAGGTTCCTCACCTCAAGGAAGGTCAGGATCAATGTCTAAATGCACCTTGTGGCTCTCGGTGCGTTCTAACATCGAGCACGTCATCAACCAGACTCCGCTATGTGAGCGCGAGTCATAATGCACCTTGTGACGCTCGGTATTTGCTGACGGGGCAGAGGATGCTAATTGCCGGCAAAAGCAAATTAGCTGTCTTAATACATCTTATGGTGCTCGGCGCTTTCTGACGTGGTACGGCTTCCAGCAGGTGCTTGATCCGGTTGTGTAGTCTTAATGCGCCTTGTGACGCTCGGCGCCTTCTAACGCTCCGACGGGTCTGGATATTGATTGCATGTGGGCAACCCGTCTTAATGCACCTTATGGCGCTCGATAGTTCCGACTGGAGACGGCGATACGCCCATCCAGTTCACCGTACCATTGCCTTAATGCACCGTTTGGTGCTGGGCGCACTCTTCCCGGTTGAGCCGGAGCCGGAGAAGCCGGTTACCCCGTCTTAATACACCTTCTGGCGCTCGGTGCTTTCTGATCTCTGGCGAATGGAAGGACAGCGAGTCGCTTTTCATGTCTTAATGCACCTTTTGGTGCTCGGTGCTTACTGACTCGACGCATCTCTGAAGCCCGATGAAGGCACCCACCTGTCTTAATGCACCGTTTGGCGCTCGGTGCTTTCTGACTCACCCAGACTCTCACTGACGAAGAGGCACGCGCCCTGTCTTAATGCACCTTTTGGCGCTTGGTGCTTTCTGACTGAGATTGGCGGTCGTTACGGAGACAAGTACTCCGTCAAGTCTTAATGCACCTTATGGCACTCGGTGCTTTCTGACTCTATAATGGGTGGCAGGGATACTCTCAGACCACCAAGTCTTAATGCACCTTTTGGCGCTCGGTGCTTTCTGACTCCGCTACACCCAGTCCGGTAAGCCCGTCGCATCATTGTCTTAATGCACCTTTTGGTGCTCGGTGCTTTATGATTTGCGGCCTGATGAGTCTGATGTGGTTCCGGCGTCGGGTCTTAATGCACCTTTTGGTGCTCGGTGCTTTATGAGGAGCTTGAGGCGCTTCGTAAGGAAACGATCACTCTTCGGTCTTAATGCGCCTTTTGGCGCTCGGTGCTTTATGACTTCCATAATGTTGCACGTGTCGTTGTCAAGCACGCTCCGTCTTAATGCACCTTTTGGCGATCGGTGCTTTCTGACCGGTTAAACTGGCTTTGCCGGAAATTCCGGCATTGATCATGCCTTACTGTACGTTTTGGCGATCGGTGCTTTTAGCAGAAGGTGTAGGATAACTCGGTGTTCGAGTTCATTTACCTGTCTTAATACACCTTACGGCGCTCGGTGCTTTCTGACAGCCTAACGATACGTTCGCTATGTGGGTAGCAACCTAGTATTAATGCACCTGATGGTGCTTGGTCTTTCTGACTTGATCAGGATTTCAACCAGTACAAGTACCTCATGGAGTCTTAATGCACATTATGGCGCTCGGTGGTTTCTGACTGTGAGCCCGGAACCGAAGCCTTCGGAGCCTCCGGTGTCTTAATGCGCGTTATAGTACTCGGTGCTTTCTGACAAGGATGAACTGGGGGACGGCGACAAGCCCATCCAGTTGTCTTAATACGCCTTGTGGCGCTCAGAGATTTCCGACTTCCGTCAGACATGCCGCGTCTTCTGTTGCCGGAGCAGATGCTATGCGGGATTGCCAGTTGAAGAAAAGCAATCCTCCGACCAGCAATTCCGAGTTCAGAATATCAGGTTTGTAGGGGAGGCGCTGACGACTATGACCATGGCAAACACCGCCTCGTGCGAGCGGCTGTCCGCCTAGGCGCCCTAAGCCTCGTGGTCCGAGCGGGCCTTTCGGCGTTGGCTCTGACCGATACCGACGCCCACTCGGTTGACGAACTCGCCTAGGCCTCGGATATCGACCCAATCACGCGCGTCCTCGGCGACGTGGCCCTGTTTGACCGTGACAGGCGCGCGCACACTCGATGAAGTCATGGGCATCGAAGGCGTGTGTTCCAACGCCTACTTCGACGCCCTCTGCGCGTGCGTGCCCGCCGACGTCACCTTCGACGGGCGCAGCCGACGCCCACCCCGCGACCTGCCCAACGCCGCGCTGTCCTACGGGTACGCGATCCTCCTGTCCGAATGCGTCGGCGCGCTGCACGCCGCCGGGCTCGAACCGTCACTCGGCATCGCGCTCGCGCCCACCGACAAGCGGCCCAGCCTGGCGCTGGACCTCATGGAACAGTTCCGCCCACTTCTGGTCGACCAAACCGTCACGGCACTCCTGCGCACGCGCCAACTCCGGCCCGAACACGGCGTCATCGAGGCCGAGGCCGGGGGAGTGTGGCTGGGAGCCGACGGCAAGAAAATCCTCGTCGGCGCGTACGAGGCCGCCTGCCAGCGATCCGTCACCGGTGCCCTCCCCGGATACTCGGGGTCGTGGCGCAGACACATCGCCCACTCCGCGCAGATGCTGGCGCGCTCCATCGCCGAACCCGACTACCCGTGGAGCGGGGTCGCCTGGCGATGATCTATATCATCGCCTCCGACATCGCCGACAATAAGCGGCGGCTCCGCGTCGCCAAAACGCTGGAATCCGGGGGCTACCGCATCCAAGAAACCGTGTTCCAGCTTCGCCTTGATAGCGCCACGCTGGCACGCGTGCGTTCTCGGCTTGCCGCCCTCATTTCAGAGGGCGACGACGTCATCCACATCTACCCCATCTGCTCATCATGCACCGACCACGCCGACATACTCGGCGCAGCCATAGCGCTGGACGATGTGGGGTTGTGCCGGGGAGTGTAATGAAGTGCTACTCGCGGGCAAGAATTTCGAACGAAAATGGGCCAAACTTCTTTTCCTCGGCTTCTACTTGCTCGTAAAACTTATCCTGTGTGGCGGCCGATTGGGAACTACCGTCCTCGTATAGCGATGCTAGTTTTACTCGATTATCTTCGCGTTTCTTGAACCAGTTGAGTGTGGCGTTGTTGGCTGGAGAAGATGAATCAGATGATTCTGTTGGCTCGACTGGATAAGAAACTGGCACGTTGTCATTCCAACCTCGGGCTTGGACGCAAAAGCTCTTAACAGGAAGGGATTCCCTAAATGATTCAGGGAGGTATGCATTGATGTGACTATCGATGTCGATATTTCTCTTCGTTTTAACCTGACCGTTTTTGAATAGGTGATGATCGAAGTGTCCGAACACTCCATCTAATTGACTGTACTGTGTGATTAAGTCTTGTCCCCTGAGAAACTGGCATGCTGTAGCTTCAACTCGGACTGTCCCCATGCCGAGAGGCTTCCCCAATCCAATGTGGTGGTAGCCTTCTTTGAGTTTAGGCTTCCGTTTTGCAAACGAACTTGGCTTAAGAAGCCAAAGGAGAACTGCAAGTTCTTTCTCTGAAAGATTGATGAAGTGAATTCTCGTACGGAATATTGCCTCAGGTTCTATCCATGATGCGATTGATGAGGTCGTAGAGGATTTCCCGGTACTTTCTACTACCTGATCCTCTCCTGCTGTAATGGTATTGCGGTGAGTGGGATATACCTTCCGGATTAAAGTTTGTTGCGATAAGAATGTGTGATCGCGTGGAACTGGATTTCGTTTGGTTGGTACTTTAGTGGCGTCCTCGAGACCTAGTCCTTCGGAGTCGCGCAGGTATGGAACGCCAGTTTGAGGTTTCGGACTTGATAGAGTGACGTAAAGGGGTGGGTTATGAATTTTGAGTAGGTCGGTGGAAGTGGTCCGATCTGATGATTTTGGCTTTCTATCTGTAAAGTGTGCGGCCTCGATCAAGATCCTGCCGCGAAGACCACCACTAGGCTTGTCGTTGTCGTCGTTTGACTGGGGTGTGAATCCCCAAAGTGAATCACCTGGAGTTATTGTGGTGAGGGAATTAGCCGGTGTGATTCCCTGGTCTTGTGCCAGCTTGTAGGCCGAGACTGAGTGTTTCCCAATCATTCTCCCAACTGGTGAAATTCGTACTGCGGCTACTTCCCAATCGTTATCCTTGTTATCTCTGTTAAGTGAAATAAAGATAGGGATCCCAGGTGCGTGTTTCGCATGTGCTTCGTTTAGGTAGTCTTTGAGGTATTCTTCAATCGCCTGGTCGGAAATGTCAATCTTTGACAGTGGGTATCCCTCGTATAATTTGCCTTGAAGGAATTCATGTATCAGTCTTGGTGTGTTTGAAAGCGCTGATTGCGCGGCTTCTTTTCTCTTCTCCGATTGTGTTTGTATAGTTGTATAGCCGAGTCTCTTTGCCTCGTTTAGGCAGTTCTGTGCGTAATCGTGGAGAGTGGACAGAAAGTTTTTTATCAATGCGGTGTCTAGTTTATTTCTATATGCTTTCTTTTTGTTAATTCTGTCAACAAATGGAAATATGAACTCGTATCGCTTGTGTTTTGAGTTAATTGGCTGACTTTCATCGTTGCGTGTGCGAACGATGAAGCCCCTGAGGTGGAGGTTGTCAGTGTATTCTAAATTCTTGCCAAGTGCTCGTGCTGGTTGACGCTTGCCATCTTTGAGTGTTTGGACATGTGTTGCGATTAAACGTGTAGCATTATTTTGGATTTCCTTTTCTTCTTGTTTATACCTTACCTCTGTAAGGTGCTGTAACTCGGTTCTGATGTCCTCAATATTCTTATCGCCATCCTCGCCTTCGATAGAATCGATCAAGCCGATGAAGCGCCACTTCTTCCAGTCGTCTGTACTCTTTGGTATATTGTTTTCTTGGAATGGGAATATTATTTCCCAGTAGCTTCCATTATGTGTTAGAAATGCTGGGTAGGTTGATTGAGCTTTTCTTGCTGGCGGTCGGTGTGAGTACACGCGCTTGTGCTGCTGGTCAAAGATGCGTAGGCGTGACATTGTTACGGCCTCATATGCGCTGGATAACATTCCCTTGAGGGCTGTTGCTGGAATAAATGCGTCATGGATAGATCTTGCTCCATCGGGATTTCCAGAAGCGGAAGGTACTGCTATTGCGCCATCTCTTGTCTTGAAACCAGGAAGAGTTGGTGTCATGGTTTCGATTTTGACATCGATGAAACCTGATAGGCGGTCTGGCGCAATATAGTCAAGGGGTGCGTAATCGAATGTGCCATCTTTAAATTGAACAGATTTGTTTCTATTAACCGTTGGAATTCCGTTGTATGCGTGGTGAAACTTGCTCATTGTTCCCACTCTCCTGTGAATAGCTGGTCGACTACGACCGTGTTTCCGTACTTATCTTCTTCTTGGATGAACTCGAGTGCCGTCATGTGGCTGACCCCGTTTCCTTCACCGCTCTGGTTCGGCTGGTTATCGGTGGAATCTGCGCCGGGATTCGCCGTGCTCCTGTTAGAAGGAACGTGTTGCAGATACTGCACCGCGTGCACCCAGCCTCTGTCGTTAGACCCCTGATTTCCGCTCGACTGCGAACTGCTGGTGCCCGTGGTGACCCTTAGCTCAATGGCACCTACGTCGTTTACCCAACGGTACTCGTGAGCCAGAACGGCGCCCTCGGCGGGTTCATTAGGCAGTTTTACAGGTACCCAAATACGCAGTTCGAAGACCTTCATCGGATCGAAGTTTCGCCCATCGATCGGCGTGACAGAGAGCTTCAGCGTCTTGGTGGAGGAGCGCTTGTTGAATCCCAACACCGGCCACGTTCCGTTGGTCGCGAACGCCAGGCCCTGAACGTCCTCACCCGAATGAGTGTGCACATATTCGAGGAAGTTATCCAGCCATGGTTCGTTACCAGAATCCAAGAGGATCGGTGAGTGTGCCAGCATTGCTTTCTGAGTCTCGTCAGTCATCGGCGTTCCCCATTCCTTCAGATTGTGTGCGTGCGGCTCCGGGGCTGTTCTCTAGGCGCTCCGACCAGTTCTTCGCGCCCTCAAAGTCCTCCCGCAAATGTTGCAGGACATCCGCTGCAAGCATGCGCTGCACGTCGTGGCGATCGTGCGCTGGGCTGGTCGCAGTGGTGCCCGGATGCGCCAATGCCTCGCCACCGGAGAGCGTCTTCGCCGGAATCACGACGCCATCCCGGGTACAGCCACGGACATTGATCGATGAGACGACGACCTGGCCCAGGCCTCGCGTCGATCGGCTACCCAACGGGAGCGTGCCCGCGGACAACTCGGCGAGTACCAGCCCGAGCAACACGTAGGCGGCGTGAGCGTAGTCCGCGTGAGTAGGCTTCGACTGCTCGCGATCTTCCGAACCAATCCCTGTTTGGTCGGCGCCGACGGTCTTGCCATCGTCTTCTGGACCCTTCTCAGTTTCGATGTTGTTCAGGAGCTGGCGCAGATCAATGTCGATCGTGAGCGGCTCCCAGTGAGTGCCCAGGTAGACGGCCTCGGTGAAGAGACCGCCGTCGATGACGCCGCCCGTCCACCGGTCAATCGCATTGTGCGTGACCTCGATAAGTTTCCCACGCTTAGTGGAGAGACAGTCGTGAACGGTGACAGCGCCCCGGTACTCCGTGCTGCCGAACATGTAGCGGACCAGGTTCGGCTCCGCGGCGATCTGTTCGTGGATGTCGTGCGAGGTGAGGGGCTTGAAATCATCGCGAGCAGCGAGTACCGTGCGCGCGATGCGTGAGGCCCGTGAGCGCAGTGCACCACGAATCGAGGTTCCCGGTATGAGGAGTTGGGCTTTCTCCCACTCCTCTGATGGGTCCCGGAGCGGATAAATGACCTCGTGCACCTCCTCGTTGATACCCTTCTCCTTATTCTCATCTTCTTTCGCAGTCTTGCGCTGTTTTGTCAGCTTTTCGTCCTCGGCGACGAAAATGCCGGTGGGCGACCACCAAGTGATCTTGATGCGTGCGGGCTGCGTGCCTACCCAAGCAGAACTGTCTGTGCCCTTAGACGATTCTGGCCCTTCGGTTAGTGCACCCGTCAGCGCATCAACGATATCGACGGGTTCCTTCCCCTCGATCCCCTTCGACTGGGCGACTATTCGCAGATATTGATCGTCAGAAGCTTGGCGCTCCTCATTGGACTCTTGGACCTTGATGGCTCCCTGCCCTGACCCAGTGCGTCCACCCAGCGAAATTGGTTCGCTCTTGAAGAGGGAACGGATGAGGTGAAGGAGTAACTCAATAGCTTTGGATGACGCAGGCCCCGGAATCCCCTCCGACTGGTCGCGTCCCATCGGCTCGTTGTCGCGCCCCTCGGCAGTGATGCGAATGTCGAACTTTGTGCCGCGGGGAAGGAACTCATGCTCATAGAGAGCTCCGTCCGAGGCGGCCCCGGTCGTCCGGTCGATGCCGACGCCGTGACGCCTCGGCAAGGGAGATTCTCCGGAATCGCTGTCCTTGTAATCCGGGAACGATACCGCGTGGAAGGTGAGTGCGCTCTGCCTGATCGGCAGGGAATCGTCACTGCGCAGGCGGCGATCGAGGAGTGACTTGCCGGTGTAGTCCGTGTCATCGCCCCATAGGGAGATCCAATTCTCTTTCGAGAAGGCTTCGCCGTCCTGAGTTGCGGGATCCCCGGCGTCCTTTAGCGCCTGACGGGCAATGTCGCACGCCGCGCGAACCGCGCCCCTGATGGACCGGCCGGGAATGGTTGGCTCGTCGAGGCCGTTGCGGCAGAAGCGGATGACGGTTCCCTCTCCGTCGCGCTCGGGGACCTCGTCCACACCGCCGATGTGGAGTTCTGACGTCAGCTCGACTGGGATAGTGAGCTCATAGCGTGTGAATGTCACTTCTCTTCGCCTCCTTCGGGCGTCTCCTCGCACACAAAGTGCTTGAGCTTTGCTTTCGTGACCTCGATCGATTGGATGCTGAGAAGGGGATGATCGACGACGAAACGGCCGTAGCCCTGCGCCGTCAGCTCGCCCACTCCAAAGGGGGCGAGCTCCAGGAGCTTGGCGTGGTTCTCATCATTGGCGCTCACCTGGATGACGGAACCCGCCTGGATCGCCAGCCGAGTCGCGCGCGGCCCGTTGTCCGCAGGTGACCAGGAGTCGGCGCGGCGGTGACGGATTGAAGCGGCCTTTATCGACCCGAGATCGACGCCCTCGCGCTTGAATGCGCGAATGAGGTCGTCGACGGTCCCTCCGGCCCCGAGCTCAGCGGAACGGGCGATCACATCGGAGATGAACCACAGGGAGACTGTCTGATCGTCGGACGAGGCCGGGGTGCCCTCGTCGGGTGCCGTCCCGTCGGCGGATGCGTCGCCCGTGGGCTGCGCGCTTCCAGCGTTACCGAAGTGGCTGCGTGCCTTCCGCTCATTATCGTTCTCTTCACGCAGCGTGCAGTGGGCGGACCCGAAGGTGCCCGTGAGCTTGCGCGACCCGAGCCGGGCCACGCGTGGCTCGTTGAGAAGATTGGAGACAGAGGCGGCGTTCCAGAGCTCATCCGACACCCAGACTTGCGCGCGCATGCGTATCTTTTCGGGCAGTGCGTCGACGAGGACCAGTTGGCCCTTGCTGGCCGCGCCCGTCTCATGGTTGATGGCGGTCATCTGTCGCCCGCGCAGGGGAGGCGTACCGTACCAGCCCTGAGGCTTCTTGCTGTCGCCTCCCTTGGGGTCGTAGAACACGTACCCGCCGCGAACGGGGATTCCAGCCGTATTATCGGAGGAATCGCCGTACAAGGCGATGGGCGAGTCCGAGGTCGGCGTCTTGTCCGTCTTGAGCGTGAGAGGAACGGGGAGTCCCTCAATCTTCTCGATGACGGGCAGCGCGTCCGAGACAAACAGGTGGCCGCCGGTCACGGCGTTGGTAATGACCGCCTCATCCTCTCCGTGCTTCTTTGACGACACCAGCCGGTGCAGCCAGGGGAGCAGCACTGTTCCGCGCAGGAAGTCCAAGGATCGGATTTCGTTCGAGAAGGGGACCTCGTAGGACACGATGGGGGAGTCGAGCGTGAGATCGAGGACCAGGTGGTGTCCGCCGCTGTGCAGAGCGGCGGAACCGTCGACGGTCCCGACCTGGTGTTGTGCGCCCTCCTGCCGAGGGCCGGGGAGTGCATTGACATTGTCTTCCGTGAAAGCCTGTGCCAGGCTCCTAAGAGTCCCTCTCAGCACCTTCGCCTGGTCTGACGCGTATGCGACGAACGCAGACGTGGACTGCCCGACGCGCGCCTCAACCTCGTCGCCTGACACGAGGACCGTGCACTCGCCGTCGCCTCCGCTGCGGCCCGAGCCGATGCCTCGGACCATGAGGCCAGCGACCCCCAGGAGGAAGTGCGCGGCCTCGATCGTCGCCGGATCGGAGGGCTCAGCCCCGGTCTCGTCAATGAGTGTGAACGTGCCCGTGAGGACGCCGGCCGCCGCGCGCTCCGTGAAGCGCAGGAACTGGTCGCGCGCCGTCCCCGTCTGAGGGTCGATGGACAGGGACACCGTGTCGTGGATTGGGATTTCCGAGGCCGGGGTGGCGTCCGAGAAGAGTACGTGACGCGGGTGGGGAGTTGAGCCCGGCGCGCTGTTGGGGTCCTGGCCGAAGAGCCACAGGGCAAAGTTGGTCCACTTCCCCTTCGCATTCCCCTTCTTTGGCCCGTCGAGGGCCCGCGCCGCCAGCATTGCCTGCTCGCGCAGAACACCCGTGATGACCGTGCCGCGCACGACCGGGTCGTCGCCGCAACGCTCAATTTTTGAGTGCGTGCGCCCCGCGTGGCCAACGCCCGTGGACACGCCCCAGTCGGACGTGAACACGATGGTGACATGACCGCTTGCGGGGGTGATGCTACTCGTCGTGGTATCAGCGCTCACTTGGTACCTCCTGCGGTGGTCGCGTCTGACGCTTCGTCGCAAGCTATCTGGCCGTCGGCGTCTCGGGCTATCCGGCAAGCGATATACCCGTCAGGCAAGTTCTCGGACAGGTCGATCAGGTCCAGGAGCCACCGCACCTGCTCGATGCAATCCTCAGTGTGCTCGTCGGGATCGTCGAGGCGCGTCTTCGAGGGCAAGGGCCCCAACGCATTCATGAGTGCCTTCGTGCCCCGCGCGTTCTCCTGTGCATCCTTCCATTCGATGCGGATCGCGCAAATCGGGTGGTCGCAGCGCTTCGTTATCCTCTTCGCGTCGTCTGACTTTTGTTTGTCGTTGTCGATCTGCTCCTGCGTCGCGAACGCTTCTTTGTTGCCCTTCAGGACGACATACCCGAGACACTTGGATCGCGCTGCATCATCCTTGGGAACATTGACATAGTCGGCGAGGAGTTTGACAATGCGGTTCGCACGGGCACGAGGGAATGGATCGCCGGTCGTCTGCGTGGGGTCGTCCGGTTTCATGCCGTCGAAAGCCGCGACCGCTTGAAGGATGCGCGCCCAGGAGGACAACGTCTGCGACGTCGTGGTGGGTGTTTCCTCGGACGAGGTCGTGGTTGTGTTTGCGATCCGATCCGGTGCATATTGGCCGATCAGGAAGGGGCGCTGCGTGCGGCCCTTATACTCGTCCAACGTCTCGTCCGGGTCAAGGACAGTCGCGTCGCGCAGCACGTGGAAGTCGATCGTCGAACAGGGGACTTCCCCCTTCTTCTTGCCGAGCTTCTTCCCTCGTGACACCAGGCCCTCCGCCAAGTCATATGCGATGTGGAACGGGAAGTTACGGCCCACGATGGCGACGCCCGCCGAGGCCGTGAGCGGGCCGGGGTTTTGAATGATGTAGTCGCCGATTTCGAAGTGGTCCCGCTCTGGTGCGTCGGCCTTTTTCCCTCCAGCAACAATGGCGAGAACTGATAAAAGGCTGTCGTTCCTCGTGAGTTCCTCATAATGGCGGATGTAGGCCTCGGCGAAGGGGATTGCGTAGCGCCCGTCTGTGTAGACTGTGACGTCATCGCCGCCCACGAGAACGGGCACGATGGGAACGACTGTATCTGGAGTCAGTTTTTGAACGTCGTACCACGACAGTGCGATGGCGTCCTTCACGACATTGTCGAGTCTGCGGTTGACCTCCATGATGAACGACTGCAAGCCTTCGCTTTCCTCAGTGGTTTCCTCATCAGATGTCGCACTGACTCCAATTTTCTGGACCGCACGATGAGCGCAACCTAGATCACGCATGATCGCGCCAACGCCGTTGCCGTCGATGTGGACGACACCGACGGAAGACAGCATGTCCTTGGCGACCGTGGACTGCTCGCCGTCCTGGAATGCAGCCGCCAGCTTGGTTGGATCAAGCTCTGGTTCTTGTTTGAGCTTCATTCCTTGCTTCGCGAGCCGCTCCTGTACATCGTCGACTTGCCGCTTTCGCGACGTCGATGCGAACGCTCGCTTCACGCGCGATGGGAGGGATAGGGGGGAGGACTCGTCGAAGTTATTCGGCTGCAGGGACTCCTGGGAGAACTCCAGATCGCCTAGCGATGCAGATGCAGGAAGAGCGGACTCTGAGCCGCGTTCCAGGAACGGGAACTGGGGGAAGCGTGCTAGCGCCGGACGGCGGTTCAGCGAGTACTCACTGAATTCACGGTCGAGTCGTTCCAGGTCCGCCGGATCAACCGGGCCAGATGACGTTTCAATGAAGACACCCGTAACGTCGAGGCCTGGGGCATCGGTGAGGGCTCGGAGCGTGACTTTTCGGATGAGTTGTCTGGCTAGAGTCTCAGGATCTCCATCAGCTTCTCTGAATCTGACGATCACCTTGCCGGATGAGTTGGAGACCCAGAATGAACTCGGAAGCTCATTAAGGCTGAGTAGTCCTTTTGCCTGTTCCTCCACCCAATGGGATAGCAACGTAATCTCAAAGGAAGCGCCGATCTGCTCGCGCAGGCGAGGCGAGGAGAAAATGAAGGGCTGATTGCTGTTCGTCTGCAGCATGACGAGGTAATTTGTCATGACGGGTTCCTGCCTACTCTCCATTGCGTGGCGGAAGCGTCGTCAGGAGGGAATGAATGTCGCTGAGGACCCGACCCTGCGCATTGACGATCGTGCTGAATCGCCGCTTTTTAAGGTCCTCCGTGATCTGGGCAGAATCATCAAGCTTTCCGATGGTAAGCACAATGAGTGCCTGAGAGTCGTCAAGTTCTCCAATTACCTGTCTGAGCATCTGCTCAGCGCCATTAAGCTTGTCCTTGCCATTTTGATCAAGGTTGTCCCGGGACCCGATGTACCAGTCGAGATCGAGTGATACTACGACGAGGTCAGCTTCATGAGAGACGGTGGATTGATCCTGAATAATCTTGTTCCGTATCAGCGCGGATTTGCGTAAATCCTCTTGGAGTCTGTGGGAGAAGTCCGGGTATCCGACAAGCTGAATGACACGTTTGGAAAGGCCGTATGACAGGCGCTCGTTGTAGTTTTCGAGCACCTTGTCTGATATTTCAAGTCCTGCGTAGGCGAGGATGGCTGAACCAATGACAGTGCAGCTCAGGGGATATAGGAATGTTCGTGCCAGGTCAACCCACCGTCGGTCCTCAGAAATATTGACACAATTAAAAGTCAATATGACAACTATAAGCGCTAGTGCGATGATGATGCTCAGAGCAATTATATAGCGTTTGTTTCTCATGGTAATTCCTCAAATCTGTATTGTTCATGCGGCCACAGCGTCTATGACGCCCATGCCGTAGCTCGTGTGTGAGCCGACGTTCGTGTATGCGGATAGCGCCATGAGGCGCGAGAAAATGCGGGTTGCTTCGGTGCCCTCGATGCCGCTGATGCGCAGGTAGCCCTCGTGGGCCGGGATGCGCTGGGAGCTCAGGCGGCCCTGGCCTGCATTGCGGGGCATGGCCAGTGAAACGAGCGACGTGCGCGTGAAATCCTGGGTCGCCAACACGCTCGCCATGGCGTGTCGATCAATCCGTGGGGGAGCGAGCCTCCGATTCCAGGCCCACCAGCGCTGCTGCAAGCTCGTCGCAATCGTCGCCGGAGACAGGCTCGGCACGTGATTCCCCTTCGACGAAAACGTTGTTGGCGTGACCAGGCGAATCTCCCACGCGGTGTCCTGGTCTCGCTCCGCCAGCTCTTCCCATGAGGCTTGGCTGATGATCTGGCCCTCGGATGCGATCAGAACCGCATCGTCGCCGGTGCTCGCCCCGAGGCGCATGACTCCGCCCCATGACAGCCACGCGTCCAGCGTGTCAATCAGGTGGTCGTCCAAGAAACGCACCTCGACGCCGAACGTCGACTCCGAATGGCTCAGCTCGCCGAGAGAATAGGGTTTTACCCCACCCGACCCGTGAACCGGCCGGTGCGCGAGCGTCGGGAACTGTGCGGCCCTTTCGGGGCTGATGCCCGGCGGCAAGTCCAGCACCGCCGACAGGGCGGCGTGGAGCCTTCGTGGTGTCGCTGGCACTCCCTCGGGCGCGTCAAAGCGAACGTAGACGGATGCTGGCAACGGTGCCTCCGATCACTCGCGTGTGACTGTCGTCTCCGACCGTAACATAGCTGTTCGGATGGGTCATGCACAACTGTCAAGTTGTCTGGCAAATCGAAAAATACAAGATAAATAGCGGAGATTCCTTGTTCTGACAATTAAATTAATCGCTCGGTATTTTCGACTCTTCAAACTGTCTAATTGATTGGTGGGTTGGTTTCAGTTGGTCGATGGGTGGTGTGTGGATAGGGGTGTGAGGGGAGGCGTTGATCCTCACTAAACTGCCAACCTCTCCATTCCTTCACCAAAAGGTCAAGAATTCTTAAATTGTGAAACGCGCTATGAGGTTAGTGACAAACCTTGAGACGATGGAGCAACGGCGTGCCATCCGGACAGCCCCGGAGACGCGTCCCCATCAGAACAGAAACGAGGAACAATGATGCATCAACGCTCATGGAAGACCCTCATCGCGGGAGGTGCGGCGCTCGCTGTCGGCGTCACACTCACCGCGTTCGGAGCCCCCGCGCATGCGGCTGGCACCCCGGGGATTACCTCTGAGGCTCGCGCCCAGGACGAGGTCATGAACTACGCGGTCAACCTGACCGCCGACGCCTCCCGCTACGACTTTAACGCGGCCGTCTCCAAGGCCTCGGAAAGCGGCGTGGTGCTGGCCCAGTATCCCGAATTCAACACCTTCTTCGTCCAGTCGGTGAAGGCCGCCTTCGCGCCCACCCTCGGCAAGAACCTCGTCGACGCGGGCATCTCCTACCAGTCGATCGGCCCCACCCGCTACAAGACGGTCACCGGCTCTGAGGTGCGCACCGAGCAGCCCCAGAACACCACCTCTGAGGCCAACGCGGTCGCCGACGCCGCCGGCACGCACACGACCGGCCTGTCCGCCGACTCTCAGCTCAACGACTTCACCCCCGACGAGGGCGACGCCAACGCCTGGGGCCTGTCCGCGATTGGCGCGATTGACGCCCAGCAGGTCGACGTGGCCCGCGAGAAGGTCACCGTCGGCGTCATGGACACCGGCATCGACCCCGACCACAAGGACCTCAAGGACAACCTCGACGCCTCGCGTTCGGTGGGCTGCCAGATGAACGGCATCCCCAACCAGGACCCGAGCGCCTGGAAGGATGACCACTACCACGGCACGCACGTCGCCGGCACGATTGCCGCCGCGCACAACGCGTACGGCGTGGACGGCGTGGCCCCCAGCGCCACTATCGTCGCGATCAAGACCTCGAACGAGGCCGGCTCCTTCTACCCGGAGTACGTGGCCTGCGCCTTCGACTGGGCTGCCGAGCACGACATCGACGTGACGAACTCCAGCTACTACATGGACCCCTACGCCTTCTGGATGCCCACCGAGGGCTCCCAGGCCGCAGGCCTTGAGGCTGCCTCGCGCGCGATCCGCTACGCGAAGAACCACGGCGTCGTCAACATCGCCGCCGAGGGTAACGACAACGACGACCACGACAACCCGACGATCGACAAGGCCTCGCCCAACGACGTCGAGGGTGCCGCGGTTGAGCGCAACGTGGCTGGCGGCGTGGACGTGCCCGCCATGCTCAACGACTCCGTCGTCTCCGTGTCCGCCCTGGCCCTGCCCACCGGCACCGACCCCGCTACGGCCACGCTGGAGCGCTCCAAGTTCTCCAACTACGGCAAGAACTCCGTGGACGTGGCCGCTCCCGGCTCGCGCATCTGGTCGACCCTGCCGACCTGGAAGAAGGATCCGCCCTTCGGTTACCTGTCGGGTACCTCGATGGCTTCCCCGCACGCCGCGGGCGTTGCCGCGCTGATCAAGCAGATCCACCCGGACTACACCCCCGATGAGACGATCGCGCTGCTCAAGAAGCAGGCGGGTTACACCTACGACCGCCTCGCCGTGCCGACCGACGGTAAGGAATACCGCGGCGCTGGCCTCGTCAACGCCCTGGCCGCCGTCCTGAAGGACCAGCCGCAGCCGGTCGTCGGCAACCTTGAGTACTCGCACGACGGTGTCACCGACTGGCGTCCGCTGGCCGACGCCCGCGTGTCGGGCACGGTCTACGTGCGCACGACGATCACCGGCCCCGTGACCGCGGCGTCTCTCCAGGTCGCCGACAAGGAGCCTGTGACCGGCACCGGCACCGGCGCCTTCACGGGTAACGAGGTCACGCTCGTGGCCGGCCCCTACGCTGCCACCGACCTGATCGGCGACGGCCCGCACGTCGACGTCACCGTGTCCGCCGAGGGCCGCAACAAGGACTCTCGCGCCGATGACGACGTCAAGGACACGATCCACTTCCACGTGGACGAGTCCCTGCACGACGGTGGCTCCTGGGTGAACGCCGCCGACGGCTGGAAGTACTGCTACGCCGACGGCTACTGCGCCCGCAGCAAGTACGTCACCATCGATGGCGACACCTACTACTTCAACGGCGATGCCGTGATGGCGACCGGCTGGGTCACCTTCGACGGCGCGTGGCACTGGATGACCCCGTCGGGCCGCATGGCCAAGGGGTGGGCCAACGCGAACGGCACCTGGTACTACCTCGATCCCACGACCGGCGCCATGGCGACCGGCTGGGTCAACGACGGCGGCACCTGGTACTACCTGAACGCCTCGGGCGCGATGGCCACCGGCTGGGCCAACGTTGACGGCTCCTGGTACTACCTGAACGGCAACGGCTCCATGGCCACCGGCTGGACCGCCGTGAACGGCAAGTGGTACTACCTCACCGGCAGCGGCGCGATGGCGATCGGCTGGGTCAACGACGGCGGCACCTGGTACTACCTCGATGCCTCCGGCAAGATGGTGACCGGCTGGGTCACCATCGACGGCACGCGCTACCACTTCGCGCCCTCCGGCGCCTGGCTCGGCTGAACAGGCGGGGACGAGGCCGGGGCTAGGTCACTCCGGCCTCGATCCCCGCGCTGAGCGCACCTGACGCCGAGCGCACTTGACGCGCAGCGCACTTGACGCCGAGCGCACCGGACGCCAAGAGTGCCACACGTGCAGCGCCAACAGCTCAGCGCAACTGAATACACGAGGGGCGGGTCCGAACAATCATGTTCGGACCCGCCCCCTTGTCTCTCACAGGTCCCGGGAGAGATCCGGGCGCGCCCCCTCGTCGTGCCCTGGAGACGCGATGGGGGTCACCCCAAGGAGTCGAAGAGGACCTGCAGGCCCTCGCCCATGGTCGGGTGCGCGACCGGCAGGAAGCGCAGCTGCTCGTAGGTCAAGCCGCCGGCCATCGCGACCTGCACGGAGGTGATGACCTCGGAGACGTTCGGACCGATCAGCGTCGCGCCCAGAATCTGGTGCGTGTTCGCATCCACGACGGCCTTCCAGAAACCCTCGCCCGCGTAGCGCATCGTCTTGGCGCGCGGAATCGCGGCCGTGGGAATCTTCGCGATACGCACGTCGAGGCCGGCCTCGCGCGCCTCGCCCTCGGACAGGCCGATGCGGGCCAGCTCGGGGGTGGCGAACACGGCGTAGGGGATCGTGCGGCCCTTCGTGGTGGTCGTCGGATCGTCCAGGGACGCGCCGGTCAGCTGCGCGCGGATGATGCGGAAGTCCGACCAGGATGCGTGCGTGAACATGGGGGTGCCCGCGCAGTCGCCGGCCGCCCACACGCCCTGCGCGGAGGTACGCAGGTGCTCGTCCACCGCGATGAAACCGCGATCGGTGAGCTCAACCCCGGCCTCGTCCAGGCCGATGCCGTCCGTGTTGGGAACGCGACCCACGGCCACCAGGACCGCCTCGGCGGACACCGTCGAGCCATCGGAGAGCGTCAGGGTCGTCGTGTTGCCCTCGCGCGAGGCCGACTCGGCGCGGCCCGGCACGATGCGCACACCGGCGGACGTGAGGCCAGCCTCGACGACGCGGGCGGCGTCCTCGTCCTCGCGCGGCAGCACGTGATCGCCCGAGGAAATGAGCGTGACGTCGACGCCGAAAGTCGCCATCATCGACGCGAACTCCACGCCGATATAGCTGGCACCGATGATCGCCAGCGAGGAGGGCAGCTCCTCGAGGCGCAGGATCTCCTCGTTCGTCCAGGCGCCGGACTCCCACAGGCCGGGGATCGCGGGGCGCGCCGGACGCGAGCCCAGGTTGATGAGGACGCGCTCGCCGCGAATCGTGCGCTCGCCGCCGTCCTCAAGGGCAACGGTCACCGTGCGCTCGCCCGTGAAACGAGCCTCGCCACGGATGAAGTCCAGACCGGGGGCCGCGAACATCTTCTCGTGCGCGCCGACCATCGCACCGACGATGCCCTCCTTGTGAGCGCGGAGCTTGGCCAGGTCCACGCGCGCACCCTCGGTGCCGACGATGCCGAACGCCTCGTCCGAGCGCGCATCGCTCAGGCGACGAGCCGAGTTGACCAGCGACTTCGTCGGGATGCACGCGACGTTAATGCAGGTACCGCCGATGAAACGGCGCTCCACCATGGCGACCTTCCAGCCCGCCTTCGCGCGCTCCATCGCGAGGGACTTTCCGGCCTTGCCGCCGCCGACGACCAGCAGGTCGACGTTTTCGATTGCGTTCGTGGACATGTTTCTCCTTGGGTAGTTCAGGGTTACCTATCTCAACGCACCGCGCGGGCTTCTATTCCGGCAGGTGAGCAATCGATAGGTGTGCATTATCACGTTGCAACGGCAAACTGACTCTCGTTTGGCGGGTGTAATGAAGTGAAGGGTCACATAGTGATCGTGCCGTTCGTTCAAACCCCCGTCGGCATGCTTAGATAGGGTGCATGAGGGCTCTAGAAATTGGTGATTTCAAAGAGGATGTGGGTGCCGCTCTGGCGCGCGCCTCATCCGGCGAAGTCGTCACGCTCACAGAGGAAGGCCAGCCCGTCGCCGAGCTGGGCCCCGTGCGCATGTCGACCTACGCGCAGCTGCGCGAACTTGGCCTCGAGCGTCCCGCCATGGCGGACCTTGACGCCTACCAGATGCCGTCCAAAAACCTGCCCGACGGGCGGGGAGTCGTCGGCAAACTCGACGAGTAAACGCCCGGCGCGGGGGAGTGCGAGAGCGCTACCCCCGGCGCTTGGCGCGGTTCGTGGGCTCCGCGTGCAGCGGGTCCTCGGGCCACGGGTGCTTCGGGTAGCGCCCGCGTAGTTGCGCGCGCACGTCCCGATACGGCCCCGCCCAAAACGACGTCAGGTCAGAGGTGACCGCCGCGGGGCGCCCCGCCGGATCCGTCAGATGCAGCACGAGAGGTACGCGCCCGTCCACCAGTCGGGGCGTGTCCGTCCACCCGAAGGCCTGCTGGACGCGCAGCGTGAGCACAGGGTGCGCGCCGCTCCAATCGATCGGTCGGGTGCCACCCGACGGGATCGGCATCTTCTCCGGCGCCAGCTCATCAAGGCGCGCAGCCTGTGGCCACGGCAGCATCGAGCGCAGCGCGTCGAGCATCGACACCTTGTTTAATGAAGCGCCGTTCGCGATGCGCTTCGCCCAGGGGAGGAGCCACTGATCCGCACTGCCCGCGAGGGCCTCATCCGACACGTCCGGCCACGGTTTGCCCAGCACCTCGTGGAGCACGCGCATGCGCTCGCGCAGGGACGAGGCCTCCTTCCCCCAGCCCAGATCGCCCAGCCCGTGGGCGGCCAGGTGCTCGGCGACCAGCGCGGTCGCTTCCTCCTCGCTCAGGGACGAGGCCGGGGCGGCCTTCAGGGGGATCGCCCCGAGGGTGCGCGTGCGCGTGGCTCGCAGTGCCCCGTTCTCGATCGACGCCTGCGTGCGGGTGGCGAGCAGAGCCGCGCCCGCCGCCAACGCGTCCTCCTCCGACAGGGGGACAGCCGCGAGAATGCGCGCGTGGCGCGAGGCCGGAGCGCGGTCGATCGACGCGACCGCCAGCCACTCCTGACCCTCCAGAGGAGAGCCCTGCGGCAGCTCCGCACCCACGCCCCCCGCCAAGATGTAGGCCATCGACCCCGGGCGGCGACGCGCAATCCACTCCGGGTACGCCAGCGCGCATGTCAGCGCCAACTCGTCCTCGCGGGTACGCGCGTGCGCGTCCTGGCGCGCAGGTGCCGGGGCAAGCGCGTCTATCACGGAAGAATTCGGCAGGCGCTTCGCCAGGCGCTCCAGGCGCGCCTGCGTCTCCTTCACCCGAGCCGCCTGAGCGTGCGCACCTGAAGCGCCGCTGGCGCCACCGCGACCCAGCCGACGCTCCCACGCACCCAGGTCAGCCCCCGGAACGCGCACGTCCTCCGACAGGAGGGCCACGAAACGCGCCGCCTTCGACGCCCCCAGGAGCGCGCTCGACGCCAGGAGGGCCCTGCCCAAGGGCGGGTCCAACGGCAGCGACGCCAGCGTGCGGCCGAGAGCGGTGGCGGCCCCGGCCTCGTCGATGGCGCCCAGGGAGGACAGGCGCTGCCCGGCGGCCTCCCACGTGCCCGCGGGTGGAGCGTCGAGCAGGGCCAGTTCCTCCACCGGCGTGCCCCACGCGGCCACCTGGAGCCGCGCGTCCGTCAGGTCCTGCGTGGCGATGCCCGGCGCGGACTGCGCGGGCCTGCGTGCCACGTCCACCGCATCCATGACGCGCACGGCGACGCCGGGGCCGGTACGCGCCGCGCGTCCCGCACGCTGCTCGAGGCGCGCGAGCGCGGCAGGGACTGTCACGAGAGATGAGAGGGAGCGCCCCGCGTCGAAGCGCGGCTCGCGCGCCAGACCCGCGTCCACGACGACGGACACGCCCGGCACGGTCAGCGAGGACTCCGCGATCGACGTGGAGAGGATGACGCGGCGTCCGGAAGCGGGGGAGAGTGCACGGTCCTGCTCGGCGGCGCTGAGCTGTCCGTGCAGCGTCAGGACCGGGACGTCGCCCAGGTGCAGGTTGCTGCGTACGGTCTCGATCTCGCCCACGCCCGGCAAGAACACGAGGACCGAGCCATCGGTGGCGGCGACGGTCTCCTCGACCGTGCGCGCCACGTGCGCCAGGTACTCGCGGCGCACGCCCACCCGCTCGTTCCCGATCGCACCCACGGCCTCGACGCCGCGCGGAGGGGGAGCATAGCGCAGCTCCAGCGGAAAAATATCCCCCGGAATATCAACGAGCGCGGGCTCCTCGCCCGTCGACGTGCGCAGGAAATCAACCGTGCGCGAGGCCTCGAGCGTGGCCGAGGTGAGGGCCACGAACAGGTCGTCGCGCAGCGCCGAGCGGGCATCCAGTGCAAACGCCAGCGCCAGGTCCGTGTCCAGGTCGCGCTCGTGGAACTCATCCACGATCAGCGCCGACACCCCGGGCAGCTCCGGGTCGCGCTGCAGCCGACGCAGCGCCACGCCCGGCGTCACCATCTCCACGCGCGTACGTTCGCTGACGCGCGAATCCCCGCGCACCGAATAGCCGACCTGGCCGCCGACCTCCTCGCCGAGCAGACGCGCGATCCGGCGCGCGGCCGCCCGCGCGGCCACCCTGCGCGGCTGGGTGACGAGAACCCGCCCCGCCGACGCGTCGTGGCTCGCCAGCGCCACCGCCACCGCGGGCGGCAGCAGCGTTGTCTTACCCGTGCCCGGAGGCGCCGTGATCACCGCGCACCCGCCCGGCCGCGTCGCCGCCGCAATGTCACCCAGGGCGCGCGTGACCGGCAGCTGCGGCGGGTGCGAAACGAGTTCTTCGAGGGTGGGCATAGATTCATTGTGCGTGTTCTTGGGGCGCGCACGCATCCGGGGAAGAGTCGTCTCTCTGTGCCGATGCGTCCGGGGTCACTGCGTGAGAGGGCAACGTGAAGCCTGTGGAGGGGCGCTCCAGCGTAGAATGGAAGCAGTATGACTACGGAGAACACAGCGCCGGCGCTCGCGGCGGCCACCCTCGCACACACCACGGGGCGCGTCACCATCCCCGCAGACATGGACCCGATCGTGGTCCTCGGCGTCGCAGATCAGGTTCTGCGCGCCCTCGAACGCGGATTCCCGCACGTCCGCTTCCTCGTCACCGGGCGCGAAATCTCCCTGGCAGGCACCCAGGCCGACATCGACGTGGCCGCGGGCCTCCTCGAAGAGCTCATCGGCATGGCCCGGCGCGGAACCGCCCTGGACGCGGCCGCCGTCGAGCAGGCCATCGGGCTGCTCGGACGCCTGACCTCCGGCGAGGCCCCCACCGAAGAAATCCTCTCCGCGCGCGGGCGCTCGATCCGTCCCAAGACCCCCGGCCAGAAGGCCTACACGGACGCCATCGACCGCGCAACCGTCGTCTTCGGCATCGGCCCCGCGGGCACGGGTAAGACCTACCTGGCGATGGCCCAGGCCGTTCGCCGCCTCCTCTCCGGTGAGGTGCGCCGCATCGTGCTGACCCGCCCGGCCGTCGAGGCGGGGGAGAACCTCGGCTTCCTGCCCGGCTCCCTCACCGACAAGATCGACCCATACCTGCGCCCCCTCTACGACGCCCTCGGCGACATGCTCGACCCCGAGGCCCTGCCCAAGCTCATGGCCGCCGGAACCATTGAGGTCGCGCCCCTGGCCTACATGCGTGGACGCACCCTCAACGACTCCTTCATCATCCTGGACGAGGCCCAAAACACCACGGTCGGACAGATGAAGATGTTCCTCACGCGCCTCGGTTTTGGCTCCAAGGTCGTCGTCACGGGCGACGCCTCGCAGGTCGACCTGCCGGGCAGTCAGACCTCGGGCCTGTCTGTCGTCGAAAACATCCTCGGCGACATCGACGACATCGAGTTCTGCCACCTGACCAGCGCCGACGTCGTGCGCCACGAGCTGGTCGGCGCAATCATTGATGCCTACCAGCGCTTCGATGATCGAAACGCCGCGCGTCGCGCACGCACGCGCAGCCACAACACCGCACGCAGGGAGTACACGTCATGACCGAGGTCATCAACGAGACCGACTACGAGATCAACGAAGCCGAGTTTTCCGCGCTGGCCGACTACGTGCTCGACCAGATGCACGTCAGCTCCGACGCGGAAGTCAACATCATCTTCATCGAGCCCGAGCCGATGGAGGACCTGCACGTGCGCTGGCTGGACCTGCCCGGCCCGACCGACGTCATGAGCTTCCCCATGGACGAACTGCGCCCCGGCACGGCGGATCACCCCACGCCTCCCGGCATGCTCGGCGACATCTGCATCTGCCCCAAGGTCGCCGCGCGCCAGGCCGCCGAGTCCGGCCACAGCGCCGCCGAGGAGATGCTGCTCCTGGCCACGCACGGCATGCTGCACCTCCTGGGATACGATCACGCGACCGACGCGGAGCGCGAGGTAATGTTCTCGCTCCAGCGCAAGCTCCTGCTGACCTTCCTGGCCACCCGATGATCCTTCCCCTTGAAGCGTCCCCGGCCTCGTCACCGCTGGACGTGCCCTCCGTCGCGCTTCTGATCCTCGCCGTCATCGCCCTGGCCTCGGCGTCCTTCGCGCAGAGCGTCGAGCAGGCCATTCAACGCCTGACCCTGGCCGGCGTCGAGGACCTCATCGAGGAAGAGCGCAGGCACGCGCGCGTCCTCTATGGGCTCGTGGATCGCCGTCGGCGCACCCTGCTGTCGCTGCGTGCTTTCCGTACGTTCTGGCAGGTCGTCTACGCGGTCATGGGCACGATCGTCCTGGTTGGCACACACCTGCCGTGGTGGGCCGTCGCCCTCATCGCCGTCAGCGTGATCGCAGCCATCCAGCTGGTCTTCGTCTCCTTCCTGCCCGCCCAGTGGGGTGCGCGCAACCCCGAAGGCATCGCCCTCGTTGGTACCAGGCTGGCTGACCGTCTCGCGCGCCTGAGTCACCTCGCGGACCCGCTGCTGACCCGCGTGCGCTCCTCTCGTCCCGCGCCAGAACCCACCGAGGCCCAGGCGCGCGCCGAGCTCATCTCCGACCTGCGCGAGATCGTCGACGAGGTCGGCGAACCCGAGAGCTTTGAGGAAGAGGACCGCGACATGGTCCGCTCCGTCCTCGACCTGGGGCACACGCTCGTGCGCGAGGTCATGGTGCCGCGCACCGACATGGTGACTATCGACGCCGACACGCTTGCCCCCTCCGCGCTGCGCCTCTTCGTGCGCTCCGGATTCTCGCGCGTGCCCGTCGTCGGCGACGACGTAGACGACATCCGCGGCATCCTGTTCTTCAAGGACCTCGTCTCGCGCTGGGAGGCCACGGGCGGACAGCTGGACATGCGCGCCGAGCAGATGATGCGCCCCGCCGAATACGCCGTCGAAATGAAGCCTGCGGACGACATGCTGCGCCAGATGCAGGCCGAGCGCTTCCACATGGCGATCGTCATCGACGAGTACGGCGGTGTCGCTGGCCTGGTCACGCTCGAGGACATCCTCGAGGAGGTCGTCGGCGAGCTGACCGACGAGCACGACCGCCACGCCATCGAACCCGAAGAAGTCGAGCCGGGCGTGTGGCGCGTGCCCGCGCGTTACCCGATCTCCGAACTGGGCGAGCTCCTCGACCGCGAGATCGAGGACGAGGACGTCGACTCCGTCGGTGGTCTGCTCGCCAAGGCCATCGGTAAGGTCCCCCTGCCCGGCGCGACCGGCACCCTCGCTGGCGTCATGATGACCGCCGAAGAGGCGCGCGGACGCCGCCGCCAGGTTTCCACGATCCTGTGCCGCCTCGACCCCGACGCGCAGCCCCTGACCCCCGACCACAACCCCGCCGACGACAAGGACAACTGACATGCGATTCCCCTCCGACGACGAACTCATGGCCGGCCCCAACGCCTTCGGGGACGCGCGCATTGAGGTCGAACCCGACGCTGCCGACCCGGAAGCCGACGCTCGCGCGCAGATCGACGCCGGCCTCGGCGAAGATAACGAGGACGAGGCCGGGGCTGAGTCCGGCGACGGCGAGGATTCCGAGGAAGAGTACGAGGACTTCGAGGGACTGGAGGACGAGGAAGACGCCGACCTCGAGGCCTTCGAGGCACTGACCTCGCTCGCATCCCTGCGCGAGGACGCGGCCGCGACCATCGAGATCCCGGACTTCCCCGAGGACTTCCGTGCCGGCTTCGTGTCGATTGTTGGCCGCCCCAACGTCGGCAAGTCGACCCTGACGAACGCGCTGGTCGGGCGCAAGATCGCGATCACCTCGGGCCGCCCCGAGACCACGCGTCACAACATCCGCGGCATCGTGCACGGGGATAACTACCAGCTGGTGCTCGTGGACACACCCGGATACCACCGCCCGCGCACGCTGCTGGGCAAGCGCCTCAACGACATGGTGCGTGAGGCCCTCTCCGAGGTCGACGTCGTGCTCTTCTGCCTGCCCGCAGACAAGCGCATCGGCCCCGGAGACCAGTTCATCGCCCGCGAACTGCGCGGCATCAAGCGACCCATCATCGCGGTGGCGACCAAGTGCGACGCCGTGCCGCGCGACCGCGTCATGAAGCACCTCCTGTCCATCGAGAAGCTGGGGGAGTGGGCCGCCATCGTGCCCGTCTCCTCCGTCGAAGGCAAGGGCATCGATCACCTGCGTGAGGTGCTCGCCGAGACCGTGCCGCTCTCGCCCCCGCTCTATCCCGACGGCGACGTCACCGACGAGTCGCGCGACACCCTGATCGCCGAATTCATCCGCGAGGCCGCCCTGGAGGGCGTGCGCGACGAGCTGCCGCACTCTCTGGCCGTCCAGGTCGAGGAGATCATCGAGCGGCCGCGTCGCGAGGGCGACGACCGCCCGCCCATGCTTGACATTCATGTGAACGTTTACGTCGAGCGCGACTCCCAGAAGGCCATCATCATCGGCCGCAAGGGAAGCCGCCTCAAGCAGATCGGCACGCAGGCCCGCGCCCACATCGAGGAGCTGCTGGGCCGCCGCGTCTACCTCGACCTGCACGTGCGCACTGCCAAGGACTGGCAGTCCGACCCGAAGATGCTGGGACGGTTGGGGTTCTGACATGCCCAGCGTCATCCGCGTGCGCGGCGCCCGCGTCCACAACCTGAAAAACGTGGACGTTGACGTTCCCCTGAACGAATTCGTCGCAGTCGCGGGCGTGTCTGGGTCGGGCAAATCCTCCCTGGCCCTGGGCACGCTCTACGCGGAGGGGTCGCGGCGTTACCTGGAGTCCCTGGCGACCTACACGCGTCGGCGCATCTCCCAGGCTGCTAAGGCCTCGGTCGACGAGGTGGCGCACGTGCCCGCCGCGCTCGCGCTGCGCCAACGCCCGGGCGTGCCCGACGTGCGCTCCACCTTCGGCACGGCGACGGAGCTTCTCAACCACCTGCGCCTCCTATTCTCGCGCGCGGGCTCCTACCTGTGCCCGAACGGGCACCGCGTCCCGCCCTCGCGAAACGTCGCGCTTGAGATTCCTTTGAAGTGCCCGCAGTGCGGGGAATCTTTCTACGGGCTCGGCGCGGAGGAGATGGCCTTCAACTCAGCCGGCGCGTGCCCGGTGTGCGAGGGGACGGGCGTCCAGCGCGTCGTCAACCGCGCGTCCCTCGTGCCCGACCAGTCCCTCACCATCGACGAGGGTGCGGTTTCCCCGTGGGGATCCCTCATGTGGAAACTCATGAAGGACGTCGCCCGCGAGATGGGCGTGCGCACGAACGTACCCTTCCGGGACCTGAGCGACGCCGAAAAGACAATCGTCTACGAGGGGCCCGCCGAAAAACGCCACATCGTCGTCGCCACCAAGACCGGTGGCGCGGAGCTGGACTTCACCTACTTTAATGCGGTCGCCACCGTCGAAAACGCCCTGTCGAAGGCGAAGGACGAGAAGGCCCTCGCTCGTGTCGACAAGTACCTCATCACCCGCACGTGCCCGGCCTGTGACGGCACGCGCCTGGGGGAGCGGGTGCGCTCCACGTTGATCGAGGGCATCGACCTGGGCGAGGCCTCGCGCCTCACGCTCACGGAGCTGCGCGAGTGGGTCCAGCGCGTCCCCGGCCTCGTCCCGGAGGAAGTAGCCCCCATGGCCCGCGTCATCGTCGACGAGATGACCGAGCCGATGGAGCGCCTCGTCGAGCTCGGCCTGTCCTACCTGTCCCTAGACCGCGCGTCCTCGACGCTGTCCAATGGCGAGCGTCAGCGCGTGCAGCTCGCCCGAGCTGTACGCAACCGGACGACCGGGGTCCTCTACGTGCTGGACGAGCCGACAATCGGTCTGCACCCCTCCAACGTCGACGGTGTCCTATCGATCATCCGTGAGCTTATCGCCGACGGAAACTCCGTTGTCGTCGTCGACCACGACACGCGGGTTTTGGGGGCTGCCGACCACCTCATTGAGATAGGCCCGGGAGCTGGCGCAGACGGCGGTCGCGTCATCTTCCAGGGCACCATCGACGAGGTCTTGGATGCACCCGCTTCTCGCATCGGCCCTTACATGGCGGGGCTGCGTCGCGTTGAGCGGGCGGCAGAGGAGACGGGTCGGGGAGCAGACGTCGACGGGCGCGGCGCGATTCACCTGGAGACTTCGCAGATACACACGGTGCGCCCCCTCAGCGTGGACATTCCCATCGGATCGCTGACGGCCGTCACGGGCGTGAGCGGGTCGGGCAAGACGACGCTCGTGCTTGAGTCGCTGGTTCCCGCACTGCGTGCGCGCCTGGCGGGCGACTCCCTGCCTGCGCACGTGCGCGCCGTCGACGATGCCGGGATCTCCCGCGTCAACCTGATCGACGCGACACCCATCGGCGTGAATGTGCGCTCGACTGTGGCGACGTACTCTGGCGTCCTGGATGAGCTGCGCCGGGCGTTCGCTCGCACGGAGGAAGCGCAGGCGGGCGGGCTGAAACCCGGCGCGTTCTCCTATAACACGGGCTCGCTGCGGTGTCCGACCTGCGATGGGACGGGGCAGATCACCCTGGACGTGCAGTTCCTGCCGGACGTGGACATCGAGTGCACCGAGTGCCGGGGGAGCCGCTACGGCGCGCAGGCGTCGCAGATCCGCCGCGATGGGCTGAGCCTGCCCGACATCATGGCGATGAGCGTGGACGAGGCCCGGGTTGCCGTGCGCGGTCTGAAGAAAGCGGGTGCGCTCCTAGAAACGCTGTCAGGCCTAGGTTTGGGCTACCTGACGCTGGGGGAGGCCACTCCCGCCCTGTCAGGTGGCGAGGCGCAAAGACTCAAGCTCGCCTCGGAGATGGGCAGGTGCCAGGACGGCACGCTCTTCGTCTTCGACGAGCCGACCATCGGCCTGCACCCCGACGACGTGCAGGTCCTCCTCGACGTGTTGCAGCACCTCATCGAGCGGGGAGCGACGGTCCTCGTCATCGAGCACGACCTGGACCTGATCCGTTGCGCCGACTGGGTCATCGACATGGGACCGGGCGGCGGCATGGAAGGCGGGCGCATCATCGCACAGGGGACGCCGACCGACATTGCGGCGAATGAGGCCTCGGTGACGGGTCGTTTCCTGCGCTAACGGGGTCATCAGTACCGGTTGGTGGCCGTGTCCGCCCTTTCATGCGCATGTTAGCCTGATAGTTGGCGGCGTGGGCGGCGTGCCCATACTGCCACTAGCCGGGCCCAGCAGCGCATGGAGGGGTGTTGTGGCCCCTTGTGTGTCGTTGTGGTGTGATTCGGCCTCAGGTGAGGTGGTGGCTGCCCGGGCTAGTTGTGGGCCAGGAGTGACTCGGTTTGCCAGTTCCGCGTTTATTCTTGTGTGTTGGGGCGCTGCACCCGATCCGTAGGCAATACACCTCTTCTGTTCGGGTGCAGCGCCCCCTATCGGGTGCAGCGCCCCAGATCGGGTGCAGTGCCCCCGTGCTTCTGGCAGTTGTGGCGGCCGGGGATGCGGGCACCTCCGGGGCTTGAGCGTCTCCGGTGTTTAAGTGTCCCCTGCTTGGGGTTCTGTGTGGCCTCGTGTTGTGATTCCCCAGAAATGTCGCATGCAATTCCTGTGCGAACATTTCAAACTTTGAAATCGTATCGTTGGAATTGCAACGTTTTTGGGGTGCTGTAGAAAGTTTGGGCACCCGAATTGCATGCGACTTATGGTTGATGAAGTGCCTCAGGCGAACTTCTGTGTGCGGACGTCGGCCCACGACACTGTCCACGATCCCCGGGATGCTTCGACTTGTCGGGCTCTACTGCGCATGGAGTAGCTTAGGGTGCCACCCGTAGGGGCCAACTGCCATGCCCCGGGACAGAACGGCTCATGAAGAAGGCATAACGCAGTGCCCGGCCGCCACGTGGCAGCCGGGCACTGCTGTGCTGTGATCAGATCACTTGACGATGACGACTCGCAGGAAACGGGGGCCATGCACGCCGTTGACGCGGACCAGCTCGATATCGGAGGTCGCCGAACCGCCAGCGAGCCAGGTCATCGGACGGGTCGGGTTCTTGCCGAGAATATCGACGGCCTGCGGCACCGTGGGGACGATGTCGGAGGCGCGCAGGACGACAACGTGCGTGTCGGGCACTAGCGTGATCGCGCGGCGACCCTGGTCGGGCTCGCCGTCGAGGACGATGGTACCGGACAGGGAGATAGCGACGCGGCAACGCGTGACGACGGCGTCGATCTTGTCGAGGTCCAGCGTCGCAATGGCCTGCTCGCGGCTATCCTCGCGCACCGTGCGGCCGTCGCGGGCTGCGGCCTTCTTGAAGACGTCATCCAGGCCCGAGGGAACCACGACAGAGGTGGCCGCCTTGTCCGCCAGGAACTTCGAGACTGCGTCGGCGGCCTCGTCGTCGCTGGAAACCACGACGACCTGCGCGGAGTAGTCCTCGAGCTTCTCGATCATTTCCTCGACGACCGCGTCAGAGCCGGGCGCGTGCTCGGTGGAGCGGATGTAGTCGCGGGGGATCGGGCGCACCGGACGGTCCTGCTGGGAACGAGAGATGGCGTCGCGTGCGCGAGCCAGGATCGCGGTCTTCGCGTCCATGGTGGTGGTGCTCATGTCACGCCTCCTTCGGGGTCGTGTTGGTTGTCATGCCGTGCTCGGATGCGAGCGGGACACCCGTCGCGGGGGCGTCGGTGCGAGGCGCGTTGGCGTCGGAATCCTTGTGGGTGCGCTTCCACCACTGACGGAAGGTCTCCTTGGGGGCGACCGGCAGGTCGCGTGCGTGCGTCCACAGCGAGGCCGGGAACGGCAGTGCCCCGATAGCCCCCTTCTTCGCGAAGAGGCGCGTCGCCTTGGTCGGCACGTTCGCGGCCTTCCACAGCTTTGCGTTCGACATGACCGGGGTGGTCACGCTCATCGCGAGGTCCCACACGTCCGGCACCAGGTTGCGCTTGACGTCAACCGTGCGCGCACGCATATGAATGAGGATCGTCGGGATATCGATCTTGACGGGGCAGACCTCGCCACACGCGCCACACAGGGAGGAGGCGAAGGGCAGGGTGTGCACTGGATCGTGCTCGCCGAGGCCCTGGGTGAGCTGCGGGGTCAGGATCGCGCCGATGGGGCCCGGGTAGACGGAGCCGTAGGCGTGACCGGAGGTGTGCTGGTACACCGGGCAGATGTTCATGCACGAGCCGCAGCGGATGCAGGCGAGGGCCTGGCGGCCGATCGGGTCGGCGAGGACCTTGGTGCGGCCGTTGTCCATGAGGATCAGATGGAATTCCTGGGGGCCATCGCCGGGGGTGACGCCCGTCCACATGGAGGTGTAGGGGTTCATGCGCTCGCCGGTGGCGGAACGAGGCAGGAGCTGGGAGAAGATCTCGATGTCCTGGAAGCGGGGGACCAGCTTCTCGATGCCCATCAGGGTGATGAGCGTGTCGGGCAGGGTCAGGCACATACGGCCATTGCCCTCGGACTCGAAGATCGAGACCGTGCCGGTTTCCGCGACGCCCATGTTCGTGCCCGAGACAGCAACCTTGGCGTGCAGGAACTTCTTACGCAGGTGGGAGCGTGCCGCGGCGGTCAGCTCGGTCGGGTCGTCGGACAGGTCGCGGGGCGCGTCCTCCATGCGATCCAGGAAGATGCCTCGGACCTCGGAGCGGTTGCGGTGGATCGCGGGGACCACGATGTGGCTGGGCATGTCGTCGGCCAGCTGAACGATCATCTCGGCGAGGTCGGTCTCGCGAGCGTGGATACCCTGTTCCTTCAGGTACTCGTTGAGGTTCGTCTCCTGGGTGGCCATGGACTTGACCTTGACGATCTCGTCGACGCCCTTGGACTTGATGATGTCCGCGATGATGCGGTTGGCCTCGTGCTTATCGCGCGCCCAGTGGACGATGCCGCCGCGAGCGGTCACGTTGCGTTCGAACTCTTCGAGGAGCTCGGGCATGCGGGACTCGACCTCGAACTTGACGGCCTCGGCTGCACTGCGCAGGTCCTCCCAGTCGGGCATTTCCGCGACGCGCTGCCCGCGCTTGGCGCGGATCGTGCGGGTGGCATGGCCCAGGTTGCGGCGCATCTGGGTGTTCGCCAGGGTCTTGTGGGCGCCCTGCGGGAACGTGGGGCCCCAGCGGAGGGTGTCCTCGGGGATGGAGACGGTGGTGCGCCAGCCGCCCGTGTGTGCCTGCGCGTTCGCGTCGTCAGAGACCACGCCGGGCATACCGATGAATGTTTCAGACATGTCAGATCACCTGTGCGCTTTCGGGTGCGAAGGAGATGTTGCCCTCGAAGGGCTGGTCCTTGGTGGATGCCAGAATCTCGGCGAGGTGCATGGGGCGGATGCCCGAGTTGAGGCGGGAGAGGCCGCCGCCGACGTGCATGAGGCAGGAGTAATCGCCCATGACGAGGACCTCGGCGCGAGTCGACATGACGTTCGTGACCTTGTCCGCGAGCATCGACGTGGAGGTCTCGGAGTTCTTCATGGCGAAGGTGCCGCCGAAACCGCAGCAGACCTCGGCGTCAGGCAGGTCGATGAGGGTCAGGCCCTCGACGGCGCGCAGGAGGCGGTAGGGGCGGTCGCCGACCTTGGCGATACGCAGCGAGTGGCAGGTTGGGTGGTAGGTGACGGTGTGGGGGAAGTATGCGCCCACGTCCTCCAGGCCCAGCACGTCGGTGATGAGCTCAGTGAGATCGTAGGTGTGCTGGGCGATGCGCTGGGACTGCTTCGCGAGTTCCTTGTCACCCACGTGCTCGGCGACAACCCGCTGCTCGTGGCGCGCTGCACCGGTGCAGGAGCCGGAGGGGACGACGATGGCGTCCCACTGGCCGTCGAGCACGGGCTCGAAGGTCTTGACGTGGTTGCGGGTGATCTTCGCGGCGTCTTCGAAGTAGCCGGTGTTGGCGTGCATCTGGCCGCAGCAGACCTGGTCTTCAGGGAAGACGACCTCGTGGCCGAGGCGTTCCAGCAGGGTCACTGTGGCCTGGGCAGCCTGGGGGAACATGACGTCTGCCAGGCAGGTGGAAAAGAGAGCGATGCGCACTGGGGGATCCTTCCTCGTGGGTGCTGTCCTTCCCAGGGTATGGCTGGGTCCGAGGTCCCAGCATGCGTTTTTGTTCAGACAGTGTGCGCAAGGTTGTTTTACCCGCCATTTATCGCCAAAAAATCTTGAAAAGTAATCAGTGAAAAACAGCGGCTTATCGGGCGTTTTAGGACCTTTGGAACCCGACTTAGCTCAGGGTGAGTTTTCGTTTTTCAGTTTTGCGATGGTTTCGTGCGTGCGTACGTTCGCTCTGACCTCGAAAATGGACGAGGCCGGGGTGCGGTGGACAAGGAAGAGTGGTGCCCGAGGGGATTAGGGGTGGCCGATCGCCGTGAGGACGAGCAGTTGGCAGTCCTCGGACACCGCTATCGCACTGATGGGCAGGGTTTTGAAATCGCGACTTCCCTTGCCTTTTTCAGGCGGGAGGATTGTGTTCGCATGCCCTGGGTTGATCGTCGAGAAATGGCAGTTCTCGGGCACGTACGTGTAGAGCCGCGGATCGATGCCCGGCAGGACACTCGCGTCCCCGGTCGCATCTTCCATGAGAGCGTCAATCGTCGTGGTGGGGACGGTGGCGACTCCGGTCAACCAGTATTCGGGATCCTGATCGAGAATATGAAAGATTCCTGAATGGGTGCGCGCGACGACCACATGCCCGGAGGTTGCTTCTATTCCCGGCCAACGCTCGTTCAACGAGTCGAGGCGCGTCTGTACCTCCGTCTTGCGGTCGCTCGTGTAGGTAAACGGGGCGAAGCGCGGATCGTGGGTACCTCTGGACCGGGAATTATTGTTCGTGAAGGGGTTGCAGGCGGTGGCGAGCGCAGCGACCGCTAGCAGCGACACGATGGTCTTGAGTGGGAGCTTCATGGTTGTCCTTGGGTGGATCCTTCGGATTCGTATCGACGAGGCCGGGGTGTAGTGGAGAAGGAAGGGTGAGGGCTGTGTGGCTCAGGAGTGACCGAGGGCGGTCATGACGAGAAGGTGACAGTCTTTGGACATAGCTAGTCCCTCGATGCTCATGGGACCAAAATCATCGGGAACGCTCGACTTATCGGGTGCGAGGGCTTTGTCCGCGAACTGTGGATCGATGGTGGTGAACTGGCACTCCTGCGGCACATACTCGTAGAGACCAGGATAGATGCCGGGTAGCAGTGTGTCGGTGGCTGCCCCCTCCGCGAGGAGCTGGATCGTCTCGTCGGGGACTGTGGCAACAGCGGTCAGCCAGAATTCCGGGTCCTTGTCGGGAAGGAAGCCTTCTTGGCTGGAATAAGCGATGGCGAGGTGCGCCTCGGTCGCCTCCATGTTCGGCCAACGTAGGTTCACAGAGTCCGTCTGGTCTTTGACGGTTGGCTCTTCATCGCTTTGGAAGACGAACTCAGAGAAGCGGGGGTCCTGCGGGTATTGAGGAGCCGAAGCTTTGTGTGCAAAGGGGTTGCAGGCGGCGGCGAGCGCCGCGATTGCGAGCAGGGGCACGAGGGCCTTGAGTGGGAGCTTCATCCGTTATGCCCCAATGTGCACGCAGACGTACACATACTGTCCACAGATCGCGACGCGGGTCGAGTAGCTGCTAATGCCGAGATAGGTCGGCAGATGGGGACCGGTCATCCAGTGCTGGTGGCGGAGATCCGCAAGCGACGCGGGAAGCCACAGATCACCCGTGTATTCGCCGGTGCAATTGTCAGCGAGAAGGCTGCTCCACTCCTCGTTCGCCTCGGCGCAGATCACCATGAACCTATCCGCCGGAAGTGGCAGATCCGACTCAGACTTCAGAATGACGCGACGGTCAATGACGTGAAAAAACTCGTGGGTCGGAAGCAGCTCGTCGAGCATCTCCGCTGACATGAGCTGATGGAAACTCACCATGGCCTGCGGCCTCCTTTCTAGTTTCTGTTTTCTCTATCGGCGACCGTTGTTGTCGGCCGGCTAATGGATGGATTCTTCATCGAGGACATTGTGAGGGGTGTGCGGCAGAACGGGGGGTTCTTCGCCGACCTTCCAGGTGTATGTCTGGGTCATGCTCCCACTGGTCTCGAAGCTCTTGGCCCATCCGAGCTCCTCGAAACGGCCGTTGACGTCATCGCCGAGGCCTGTAACAGTATCTTGCTCGCCTCTGTTGAAGTTCCACTTGTCCCGCGCATGAACGGTGACGGTCGCGGTAATCGTATCCCCGTCGACCTGAACGTTCGTCTCGGTGTAGGTGTTGTGGCCGCCGAGTGCCCACTTCCAGTTCGCTGTCTCCGGATAATCGCCGGTCGCGCCGAGACTGCTGCCGGGGGAGTGGAGGGTGACGCCGGTTTGGCCGGCTAAGGCCGCCTCGTTTGCTGCCGCCAGCGCACCATTGAGCTCTCCGTTGACGTGGTTTCGAATGCCCGCGTCCTCCTTGTACGCTCGCTCGTAATCAACAGTCATGGGGGTGCCGGTGTTGTCACGGAAATGCGCGTAGCACCTCGCTGCGTCGGTCATGCCGAGGCCATATACGCCGCCGAGGCCGCTCTGTCCGGCCTCCCATAGGAGATAATCGTTGGGGGTGGCTTGACCCTTCTTTGACCCCCAGACGAAGTCTTCGTCCCACTTCTGGGTGCGATCGGGCTCGACGGTCGAATAACCGCCCGACGTCGTGTAAGGCGTCGTGCCCGGTCCGGCAGTGATCGCTGCCTGCAGGTCGTATTGCTCGAAGGCCGAGACCAATGGAACGAGGCTATCTCGATACTGAGTGGCCTGGATGAAGAGCCGTCCAATGTCCTTGGGGCTTGCAAAAAACAGGCGGTTTCGAATCGGCCGAACACCCCACGTGTCAGTGACGACGAAACCGTCGAGCTCGATCTTCTCTACCTGTCCAATAACGTCGCCCTGGAGGCGCGTCTTGTTCGTACGATATGTCGTGAGAACGGTCTGTAACTGTTGAATCTCCACGATATGAGCGTTGATCTGGTCTTCGATCGCTTGCAGCCTCGCAAGGAGCGCATCGGCGCTCTGGCCCTGCATCGTCTGGGCAACTAGGTCTTTTGAATGCGCGATATCGTCTAACTTCTCCTGGCTGGTGTGAAGTGACGAGTCTAGCTCACTGAGCGTAGTAGTGAAGCTGGATAGATCGAGCGCATAGAGCTGCGTTTTCGTTACCACGGGATGTTTCCCTTCAGGGCGGAGGCGATCGAGTCGGAGATGCTGCTTTCCATCACCTCGAAGGATTGCTGTGTCGCCAGCATGTTGGAGTGCGTTGCCTTGAGCGCGTCCTGTATCGCGGTCTCTTCTTCGTTGAGGTTGCTGATCGGCCCGCTGATTCGCGCTGCGTAGACGCGGCTGCAGGGGTCTCCAGTTGGGGGCGTGACCTCTGTCGCGGGTGACGATCCGCCCAGGTACTGAGCAGCCGTGCGTAAGGCGTCGCTGGAAAAACTCAAGTCGGGCACTGTCGTCTCCTTTGTCCGTATGTCTGTTGGGAGCCTACAAGTGGGAGGTCCCGGGAAGCAAATTGCCTCCCGGGACCTCCGATCACATGCGCAGCAATGGATCAGTGCGGCATGTAGGCACCCAGCCAGCCCTGGGATGCGATGAACACGAGGACGCACAGGACCAGGAGCAGACCGACCGAGTAGGGGGCGGCCTTCTTGAGGATCTCCGCGTCGGAGCCCTTCGATTCGACGGCGGTCGCGGCGATCGCGAGGTTCTGCGGGGACACGATCTTGCCGATGCCACCGCCAATGGTGTTGGCGGCCAGCAGGATCGACGGGTCGAGGCCCGCACCGGCCGCGGCGGTCGACTGCAGGTTCGCGAAGAGCGCGCCCGCCGAGGTTGCGGAGCCGGCGACGGCCGTGCCGATCCAGCCCAGGATGGGGGAGAGGAAGGCGAAGGCCGCGCCCGTCGTCGCCAGCGCGGCACCGATCGAGGTGGTCTGGCCCGAGAAGTTCATGACGAAGGCGAGGGCCATGACGGAGGCGATTGTCAGGATCGCCATGCGCAGCGAGTAGATGGTGCGCGGCAGGACCGCGAACATCTCACCCACGGAGGTCTGGAAACGGCCGTTCGAGGAGTTCGTCCCGTACACGATGGCGACGATGATGCCGGTGACGAAGATCCAGGTGCCGGGGTTGGATAGGATCTGCAGCGAGTAGATTGCGGCGGTCGAGGGCGATCCGTCGCCGGTCAGCAGGTTGCCGTAGATGCCAGGCCACGGGACCTTGACGTCCGTCGATGAGAAGAAGGCGGCGACGGGCTTGGCCAGCTTCGTGATCGCGATGATGACGACGACGAGGACGTAGGGCAGGAGTGCCAGTCCGATGCGCGAGCCGGTGGGCTTGTCGGCCTCGTCGGCCTCGGTCGCGCACTCCGTGGGGGTCGTCGGACCCCACGCCAGCAGGAACACGTAGCAGGCGGCGAAGCCGAGCAGGGAGGCGACGACCGCAGTCAGCTCGTAGGAAACCGAGGGGGTGAAGAAGTGGCCCGCACCGGCAGCGAGACCGGCGACGAGGGCAAGGGGCCAGAGCTGGCGGACGCCGCGCGCGCCGTCGAGGATGAACAGCAGCAGGAACGGGATGAACAGACAGAAGATCCAGGTCAGGTGCCCCATATCGCCGGCGACGACGACGGGGTCCGCGCCGCCGAGCTTGCCCGCGGTCGTCGTGGGGATGGCCATGGCGCCGAAGCCGACGTTGATGGCGTTGCCGACGACGGCCACGACGGCTGCCTTGATCTTGGGGACGCCGAGGGTTACGAGCATGGCGCAGGTGATGGCCACGGGAGCGCCGAAGCCGGCCAGGCCCTCGAGAAGACCGCAGAAGCACCAGGCGACGATGAGGGCCTGGGCGCGCTGGTCGCCGCGGCCGATCGTGTTAAAAACGGCCTTCAGGTCGGCACTGCGACCCGACTTTTCGGTGAGGTTGTAGAGCCACACGGCCGCGATGATGATGTAGATGATCGGCATGAAGCCCATCGCCGCGCCTTGCGTGCCGGCCAAGAGTGCCATGCCGACGGGCATTTTGAAGGCGAGGACAGCGATACCCAGGGACAGCACCAGGGAGATGATCGAGCACCAGTGGGTGGCGACCTTAAAGACGCCCATCAGGACGAAGAACACGACGAGCGGGAGGAGCCCGACGACGGCTGTCAGGAAGACGTTACCCGCGACGGCAGTCGTCGACGGGGTAAAAGATTGGGCTAACAAAAGAGAAGTCATGGCTGCTCCGCGCGTCGGTGTGTGGGACATTGGACCTAATCATCATGACATATGAACGCAGAGGCGTACACAGTTTTGAGCGTTTTTCTTTGTCAATGCCGGATGGGGGAGCGCGCCGCATCTCACGTCCAGTATGCGCAGTGCCTGCTCGTGGGCAGTGCCTCGTCGATAAACTACGAAGCGTGAAGACTACATCCGCTGTTCCCGTTCCCTCCGGCTCGCGAATGCCGATCCGTAAGTATCGGCCGTTCCTCGATACGAATCCGATCGATCTGCCGGATCGCCAGTGGCCCTCCAAGCGCATCACGAAGGCGCCGCGCTGGATGTCCACCGACCTGCGCGATGGCAACCAGGCCCTCATCGAGCCGATGGACCCGGCTCGTAAGCGCCGCATGTTCGACCTGCTCATCAAGCTGGGGTACAAGGAGATCGAGATCGGTTTCCCCGCGGCCTCGCAGACCGACTACGACTTTGTGCGCTCCCTGATCGAGGACGACGCGGTGCCCGAGGACGTGACGATCTCGGTGCTCACCCAGTCGCGCCCCGAGCTGATCGAGCGCACGGTCGAGGCTATGGTTGGCTTCCCGCGCGCGACGGTGCACCTCTACAACGCAACGGCTCCCGTGTTCCGCGAGGTCGTCTTCCACGCTGATAAGGCGCAGACGGTTGAGCTCGCCCAGTCCGGTGCGCGCGAGATTATTGCGCAGGCCGAGAAGCGCCTGGATGATGACACGATCTTCGGTTTCGAGTATTCGCCCGAGATTTTCGTGGATACCGAGCTGGACTTCGCCCTCGAGGTGTGCGAGTCCGTCATGGACGTGTGGGAGCCGGGCGAGGGACGCGAGATCGTCCTGAACCTGCCCTCCACGGTGGAGCGCGCGACCCCGAACGTGTTCGCCGATCAGATCGAGTGGATGAGCCGCAACCTGAGCCGCCGCGAGTACGTGGCGCTGTCCGTGCACCCGCACAATGACCGCGGGACGGGCGTGGCGACGGCCGAGCTGGCGCTGCTGGCCGGCGCGGATCGTATCGAGGGCTGCCTGCTGGGTCAGGGTGAGCGCACCGGCAACGTCGACCTGGTGACGCTGGGGCTGAACCTGTTCAGCCAGGGCATCGATCCGGGCATCGACTTCTCCGACGTGGACGCTATCCGTCGCACGGTGGAGCACTGCACGCAGATGGAGACTTCGCCGCGTGCCCCCTACGTCGGCGACCTCGTCTACACGAGCTTCTCCGGTTCGCACCAGGACGCGATCAAGAAGGGCTTCACCGCCCGCAAGGCCAAGGTCGACGCGGCTGGTGGCGACGAGGAAGCGGTCGTGTGGGAGCTGCCCTATCTGCCGATCGACCCGCACGACGTGGGCCGCTCGTACGAGGCCGTGGTGCGCGTGAACTCTCAGTCCGGCAAGGGTGGCGTCGCCTACCTCATGTCGACGGCGCACGCCCTCGAGCTGCCGCGCCGCCTGCAGGTGGAGTTCTCTCGCATCGTCCAGCGCCACACCGACACGTACGGCGGCGAGATCAACGCGGATCTGCTGTGGCAGATCTTCGCCGACGAGTACCTGCCGACGAACGCCGCGCCGGGCCTGGAGTCGTGGGGTCGCTTCGATCTGCGCTCCTCGCAGGTGGGCACCATGGATGATGAGCATGTCGAGCTGAACGCGACGCTCACCGACAACGGCGAGGTCGTCAAGGTTCACGCGCAGGGCAAGGGCCCGATCGACGCGTTCGTGTCCGCGCTGCATGAGTTCGACCTGGATGTGCGCATCCTCGACTACTCCGAGCACGCGATGAGCCAGGGCCGTGATGCGCGCGCTGCCGCCTACGTGGAGGCGGCCGTGGATGGTCAGATCGTGTGGGGCGTCGGCATCGACTCCTCGATCACTCGCGCGTCCTACAAGGCCGTCATCTCGGCGGTGAACCGCGCCCTGCGCTAAGAGCGCGCGCGATAACGATAGGGACCCCGGCCTCGTT
>NZ_JAPWAD010000029.1:0-38896 GCF_041432695.1 Pauljensenia sp. 27098_8_83
GTCGCCCGCTGGGCTGTGAGCTGGGAGAGTTTTGTACCGGTTCGACCCGCGAGGGCCGCGTGCTGGGGGAGTTTTGTACCGGGTGCGCGCCCGCAAGGCTGCGTGAGGGGCGCGAGTGGAAGGTAGAAGAGTGCGTGGCTGGCCAGGCGTGCCTGTCGGGGAGGCATGACAAAACCGCCCGGCGCGTAGCCGGGCGGTGGCGGAGCGGGCGACGGGAATCGAACCCGCCTCTGAAGCTTGGGAAGCTTCCATTCTACCGATGAACTACGCCCGCAATTCATCGTCCCGAAGGAATCGACCCGTCGATCATATCGTCACGCCGGATGACCGCGCAACTGGCGCCCGCTGGTGGTGGTTGAGGCGTGGGCAGATGAGGGGTGGTAGTGGGTGTGGGGGTGTCGATGGTGAGGGAATCAGTATCGACGGGGTCTCATCGGGGTATGGGGAGTTGTGAGCGGCGGTCGTGGCGTTCGGAATGCGGATAGCCGCGCATCTGGCGCCACTTGTCGGTTCGACAAGGAAAAGAAATAGGAGGTGCCAGGTGCGCGCCGGTGGCGTCTGCCGTCCGCATCCGGCGCGCGCCCGGGCACCCGATACACTGGGCTCGGCTGACTGATTGGAGTTCCTATGCCTCGCCCCGTGGTGGCTGCCGCGATCGTTGATTCCCTGAGCGCGCCCACGAAGTTGCTCGCCTGCTCGCGCGCCTACCCGCAGGAGCTGCGCGGCCAGTTCGAGCTGCCCGGCGGCAAGGTCGAGGACAATGAGGATCCAGTACACGCCCTCGAGCGCGAAATCGCCGAGGAGCTCGGCGCGCGCCTCACCATGGGTGAACGCGTGTGTCCCGAAGATGGCCAGTGGTGGCCGATCCTGGGCGGCCGCGTCATGGGCGTGTGGCTCGCCGAGGTCTCGGCCGCCTCTCCCGCCCCGCGCGCGGGCGCGTCGCACCTCGAGGCCCGGTGGGTGCCCCTCGCGGACCTCGCCGCGCTCCCCTGGATCGTCGCAGACTTTCCCATCGTCGAGGCCGTGGTCGCCCACTGCGCTCGCTGACGGTCCGGTGCGTGGCGTGGCGGACGACGAAAGAAAAGCGGCGATAGGTGGTCGCGCGGCTGGGGGTCAGTGCTGATTTGCGCCACGCCGTCGAAGCTGTCTCCCGCTGCGCTCGCTGAGGATGGGCAACCGGCGCGCAGCCATAATTTGACGACACTAAGGGGAAAGATGTCAGAATAAGCGCATGCCGAAGATTATTGGGGAGTCCCTTGCCTCTCACCGCGAGCTAACTCGCGCGCGCCTGTTCGAGGCCCTGGGGTCGCTCATGGGCGAGCAGTCCTTCGAGTCGATCACGATGAGCCAGATTGCGGAGCGCGCGGGTGTCGGCCGCACGGCGGTTTACAACCACTTCGCGGATAAGGAGGTGCTCCTGCTCGCCTACATGCGCGAGGTGACGGGAGAGTTTGCGCGCGTGCTGACTCAGCGCCTCGAAGCCGAGCCGGATCCCCTGATGCGCCTGCGCATTTACATTCGTTCGCACCTGCAGATGATCGGTCGCTACCACGTCAAGGCCGGCATGGGTCTGCGCCGCCACATGTCCGGTCAGGGTGCCTCGCATCTCCATGATCATGCGGGTGTTGTGGGTGAGGTCCTCATCGGCATCCTCGACGAGGCCATGGAGCGTGGGCTGATCGCTCAGCAGAATACGCTCGGCGCGGTTCACCTGATTCATGCGACGCTGCAGGGGCAGCGTCTGCCGCAGGATCCGGAGCATCGCGAGTCTGCGCTGACGCTGGTGGAGACGTTCATTTTGCGAGGCTTGGGCGCCTCGGAGAAGAACGTGCGCCACGTCACGACCGCGGATCTTCCTTCCGGGGAATAGTGGGCGCGCCGCGTCCGTTGAATAAGACAGTTCACGCGTGGGCATCAAGCCTGCGCCTCGACCACCGTCGGGTTAGCCGGCGACAACAGGAGAATCATGGCTACCGTTACTCTCACGCAGGAGAACTTCGAGCAGACCGTGTCCGCCGGCGGCATCGTGCTGGTGGATTTCTGGGCGACTTGGTGCGGCCCGTGCCGCCAGTTCGGCCCCATCTTCGAAGAGGCTTCCGAGAAGTACCCGGACATCGTGTTCGGCAAGATCGACACGGATGATCAGCAGCAGCTGGCGATGGCCGCGCAGATCACGTCGATCCCGACGCTCATGGCGTTCCGCGACGGTATCGCGGTGTTCCGCCAGTCCGGCGCTCTGCCGCTGTCCGCGCTCGAGGATCTGATTTCGCAGATCCAGAACCTGGACATGGACGACGTGCGCAAGAAGATCGCTGACTCCGAGCAGGCCTGAGCGACGCAACGTGGGGAGGGCCCCGAGGCATGATGCCTCGGGGCCCTTTCGTCTATCAGTGTGGGTGTCTGCGTTGCTCTCGCGCCAAAAACAGCCATAGACGCGCCAAAAACAGCCACCCCCGCGCCACCCACGTATCACCCGCGTGCGCCGCTGACGCGTGACTCACGCAGTGATCGCTCGCGGGAGGCGGCGCGTGATGAGTTCGTGGTCGGCGTGGTCGCCCACCATGAAGGAGTAGTCGCCGACGATTTCGAAGCCGTGGCGCGCGTAGAAGCGCTGCGCCCCGTAGTTTTCGCTCCACACACCGATCCAGAGGGTGCGCGGGCCGTCGTGCTCGAGCCAGTCTAGCGCGGTGCGCAGCAGCGCGGTCCCGCGGCCCCCACCTTGGTGTCCCTGCAGGATGTAGAGGCGCTGGACCTCGCCGTCGCCGGGCGCGACGTCGGGGTGGGGCAGGTGCGCCGGGCATGCGGTCACGTAGCCGATGGGGGCTTGTGGGACGGATGAGGTCGGGGCTTCGTCTCCGGGTTCGGGCGTGCCCGGGTGGTCGGTGGAGGAGAGCGTCGCCCCGGCCTCGTCGACTGAATCCTCGAAGAGGAGCCATGTCGCGCGCTCGGGGTCTTCGAGTTCGGCACGCAAGACGGTGGGGGAGTAGGCCTCGTCGAGGAAGGCGTCCAGGTCGGAGGGTGTGTAGAGGTGCCCGAAGGTCTGCGTGAAGCAGGTGCACGAGAGGTGGGAGAGTGCCTCGGCGTCTGCGGGCGTGGCGCGGCGGATCATGGCAGCCTTTCGTCGGTTCGATCCCCATCGTAGGGCATGGAAGCACGCTGCCCAGCCACCGGAAAGCACCCTGAGAAAACCCCGAAAAGACGGGGAAACCTTGCTGCTTGAATGAGGCGCACCTTACAATTGAGCAACGCCGTTCATCGAAGGAGACGCACGTGGCACACAAGACCCGCACCGCGCAGGTGCTCGACGTTGTCAAGGTACTGGCCTGGGTAGTTATCGCTATCTCCTTGGTGAAGTTCGCGTTCTTCCCGGCCGCCCAGGAGGACGAGGGGACCGACGGGATGGACCCGGGCGGCAGCTTCGGGCAGATGACGACCGAGGTGGGCCGCGCCGACATCACGAACACCGTGAGCGTCACGGGAACGATCCAGGCGGACGAGCCGGTCGTCGCCCGAGCGACCCTGGACGGCGCCGTCGTGCGGACCTTCGTCAACGATGGCGACAAGGTATCCAAGGGCGACTCCCTCGTCCAGATCCGCAAGGAAATCCCCGGCGAAACCCGTCAGGTGACCGACGAGGAGGGCAACGTGAGCGTTGAGACCGCCGATCCGACGTACAAGTACGAGACGGTCGTGTCCCCCGGTGACGGGACGGTGTCGACGAGTGTGCTGGTCGGCCAGCAGTTCGCGATTGGCGACACGGTTGCGACCGTTGCCCCGGCGACGTTCTCCGCGGTCGCCTCCCTGAGCGCGGACCAGATGTACCGCCTGCAGGACGCGCCCTCGACGGCGACCGTCACCATCAAGAACGGTCCCGCGCCCTTCGAATGCTCGGGTGTCAAGCTGGTGAGTCCGACCGGCAAGCAGCAGGATCCGAAGACGAACGCCGGGTCCGATAACGGGGCCTCGTCCTCGACGGACCTGAAGGCCCGCTGCGCGATCCCCGCAGATCAGACAGTGTTCGCGGGCCTGCAGGTGACCCTCGAAATGACGGCCGGCTCGGCGACGGGCGTCCTCGCGGTGCCGATTTCCGCGGTCGAGGGGCGCTACCAGTCCGGCTACGTCTACCTGCCGACCTCCGACCCCACCAAGCCTGACAAGCGCGCCGTCACCCTGGGCATTACCGACGGCAAGATGGTTGAGGTCAAGGAGGGGCTGACCCAGGGCGAGGAGATCCTCGAGTTCACCCCGACCTCGAACAAGGACAACCAGGACGACCAGGATGGTCCCTTGGGCGGTGCGGACTCCGGTCGGGCTGGCGGCGCGGGCGGCTCGAACGGCGGGGCGGGCGCGCAATGAGTCTCGTGTGCCTGCGGGACGTGACCCGCACGGTGACCCTGCCTGACGGGGAAGACCTGCACATCCTGCGCGGCGTTCACCTTGACGTCGCCGAGGGCGAGCACGTCTCCATCGTCGGCCGCTCGGGCACGGGCAAGTCCACGATGCTCAACATCATTGGCCTGTTGGATGCCCCGACCTCGGGCACGTACGAGCTGGACGGGGTGGACACGACGCGCCTGGGGGAGGGGCGTCGCGCGCGCATGCGCGGAGAAGACTTCGGCTTCGTGTTCCAGCAGTTCAACATCTTTTCGGCGCGCACGGCCGCCGAAAACGTCGAGGTGCCGCTCCTGTACGCGCCGGGCCCGCAGTTGCTGCGCAGGCGTTCGATCGCGCTCGACATGCTGGAGCGCGTAGGGCTGGCCGATCGCGCCGACTCCTACCCGGGCGAGATGAGCGGCGGCGAGCAGCAGCGCATCGCGATCGCGCGCGCCCTCGTGCGCCGCCCGCGCGTGATCCTCGCCGACGAGCCGACGGGCGCCCTCGACCCGGACACGGGCCGCGTCGTCATGGCCCTCCTCGAGGAGGTCGCACGCGAGTCCAACGCCGCGCTCATCGTCATCACGCACGACATGGCGGTGGCCGCTCGGGCCCAGCGCGCCTACGAGCTCTACGACGGTACGCTGCACGAGGTCGGGGATCCCGACGCTCTCACCCGCCGCGTGGAGGCAGGACACTCGGGCGACGAGGCCGGGGCGCGCAATGCGATACCGGAACCCCCGCCGGTGCCCGCCGACGACGAAGCTACGGGGACCGACGAGGGTGTGCGGACTGATGAGGGTACGGGGACCCACGAGGACGAGCGGGCCTCGGACCCGGCGAGGCCGGAGGAGGGGGAGCAGTGAACGCTGTCAGCCAGATTCTGGGTGCGCTCATCGAGGCGTGGGGCGAGGTCAAGGTCCAGAAGGCGCGCGTCGTCCTCTCCCTCGTGGGCGTGGTTGCGGCCGTCGCTGCGATGACGATCGTGATTGCGCTCGGCGACCTGCTCCTGCAGTCCTCGCGCGAGTTGGCGGAACTCTACGAGGGTCGCTCCGTCACCTTGCGCCTGACCCCCGAAAGCTCCTCGGCCTCGCCGGAGGGGCCATCAGCGAACGGCCCGTACCAGGACGTCTCCGGGACGGGAGCCGATGCCTCGCCGAGCGGTGAGCAGACCGCGACGCGCCCCGACGAAAAGGATACGATCGGGGAGGCCATGGCCACCCTGGCCGAGAAGACGGACATCCACTACTGGTCGCGCTTTTCCAGCGGGGGCGGAGAGATCGTCGAAGCCCGCCAGGCCAGGGCTAGTGGACAATTCCGCGGCTATCCCCTGACGAAGATCGGCGACATGGTTGACGGCGTCGCGTTCCAGGGCGTGGACCCCTCCTACGCGGTCATCTACCGCACCCGCATGCTCGCGGGACGCTGGGTCGAGAGCAGCGACGCCGACCAGCGCCTGATTCCCGTCGTCATCTCGCAGACCCTGTGGGATCAGCTCGGGCGCGCCCCCATCGACCAGGTGCCGATCGTCCTGCACACGAGTGACGGCGTGGCGATGCGCGTCGTCGGCGTCACCAAGTCGAAGAGCTCCTACGACATGCCGACCGTGTTCGCGCACTACGACGCGGCGCGCGTGTCCTTCCCGCAGATGACCTCCCCGGCCATGATCGCGTGGGTGGGAACCGAGAACGCCGACCAGGCGCGCGAGACCCTGCCCCGCTCCCTGGCCTCGATCCTCGGCGAGGGCTGGAAGGTCTCTGTCTCGGGCGGCGAGCACGAGGACATCGGCGAGGAGCAGCTGGGCACGATCTCCAACGTCATCATGGTCATCGGCGGCATCATCGTGTTCCTGGGTGCCCTCGGCCTGCTGAACGTCGCCATCGTGACCGTGCGCCAGCGGGTGCGCGAGATCGGCATCCGCCGGGCCGTCGGCGCCTCTGCGGCGCGCGTCTTCTTCGCCGTCTTCATGGAGTCCGTCGTCGCGACCTTCGTCGCCGGCGTCATCGGCGTAGGAATCGCGATCGTGGTCGTGCGATTCCTTCCCCTCGAGGCCCTCGGCGTCACGCTCAGCGACACCCCGGCCTTCCCCGCCGGCGCGGCCATCGCGGGCGTTGCCATCTCCACGAGCATCGGTGCCCTGTGCGGGATCATCCCCGCGCTCGCGGCCGTGCGCGTCAAGCCGATCGACGCGATTCGCTACTGATTCATCGACGAGGCCGTGGCACCTTCCCGGGGCCGCGCGCGGTGGGCGTGGGTGCCCCGGCCTCGTGCTGAGGGTGTTACCGGGGGAGCGTGACGCGCTTCGTGTCCTCGTCGTAGACGATCATGCCGTCTTTGAGGAGGGCGCGGTACACGCGTGAGGGCTGGTAGCGGTCGCCGCCGTCGATGCGGGCTACGTCGAGGACCCGACGCTTGGTGAGGCCTTCCTTGCCTTCGAAGTGTGCGGTACGCAGGGCTTTCATGATGCGGCCGCGCGCCTGTCGGTCGGTGCCGACGTAGGGCTGGGGCGTGGGGCGCTTCTCGTCCTTGGGGTATCCGGCGGCGGCCCACGCGCAATTCGCGTGTATCGTGCACTCGTCGCACGACGGGCTGAGCTGCGTGCAGACCAGGGCCCCGAATTCCATGAGCGACAAACTCACCTCGGCCGCGCGGTGCCCGTCTTCGGGCAATAATGCGTCGGCCCGCATTGTTTCCGCTTTTGAGGGCGTCGTGTGGGGAGGAAACTCTCGGCCGTCCAGAAATCTGACCAGCACGCGACGCACGTTCGTGTCCAGGACCGGCACGCGGATTCCGTGGCGGAAGGCGAGCAGCGCGGATGCGGTGTAGGTGCCGACGCCCGGCAGGAGGGTGAGTTCCTTCATGGTGAGTGGGATCTCGCCGTCATGCTTTTCGACGATCGCGGCCGCGCAGGCCTTGAGGCGCAGGGCGCGTGAGGGGTATCCGAGGTTTGCCCAGGCGACGATGATGTCTGCCGAGGATGCGGTGGCAAGATCGGCGGGGGTGGGCCAGCGTTCCATCCACTCAAGCCAGATTGGCTGGACCCGTGAGATGGGGGTCTGCTGGCTCATGATTTCAAAGACGAGGGTCCCCCAGTCGGAGACGCCCTGCGCGCGCATGGGCAGGTTGCGCTGATGTGCGGCGAACCAATGGGGCAGGTCGATCAGGAGTGATCGCGAGGCCTCGGCCGTCGGATTTGTGAACACCCAGTCAGTCTATGGAAGAAAGTCGCACTGCGACGAACGAAAGAAATTAACCTGTGATCCGTAACATAAAAAGGGGCGGATATTGTACAAAATGCAAATGCTTCGGTAGTCTGACCGTGTTTTTAGAAAACGCCCCTATCCCAGGGGTCATCAACACATAGGAGACAACATGTCCGCTCCTCAGCAGCCTGGTTACAACGCCCCCGTGCAGGGCAAGTCCCGCATGGTCGCTGGCCTGCTCAACCTGCTCCTCGGCGGTATCGCCGCCGGCGACTTCTACCTCGGCCACATGAAGATCGGCGCGATTCGCGTCGCCGCTCTGGTTCTCGGCTATGTCCTCATGGTTATCGGTGGCACGTCGAATAGCGGTGCCCTGCTTGGCATCGGCTACCTGATCGTCCTCCTGGTCGGCATCGCGGGCCTCGCGTGCGCCATCATGACCTTCATGGGCAAGTGGATCTACGAGAAGGACGCCAACGGCGTTCCCACCGTCTGAGCACCTGCGCTCCGCGCGTGATGCGCGCTTCAGACTACCCCGTGGGGCCCGGCTTGATGCCGGGCCCCACGCTTTTTCATTGGCGGAGCGTGCTCTCGAGGGTGAGAGTGATCGTTTGTGAGGTGAGGAACCACGGCGCTGCTTCGTGGCCTCCGGGATCAATCAGGGGTGTTTCGGGGTGGACGCGACTCCCGCACGAGGGCGTGGGCACGCTAGGCTATGTCAGTACGGCCGTTCGCGGCCCCCCACGACAACCGAAAGGCTCACCCATGACGACGCCCGACCCGCAGGCCACTCCCTTCTCCCCCGAGGATCCCGCGAAGGATGCCACCCCCGAGGTCCCCTCGGCCGACTTCTCGATTCCCGACGCTCCCGCGGTTGACGCTGCGGGCGAGATTCCCGCCCCCGAGGTTCCGGCATTCGACGCCGCCCCCGATACTGCTGCGGCCCCCGACGCGCCGTCCTTCCCCCAGGCCTCGGCCCCCTCCTTCGACGAGGCGACCGCGACGCCCGGCTCGACCACCTACGGCACCGCCTACGACGCTACCTCCGCCCAGGCGGGTCCCGAGGCCGCCGCGAATCAGGCACCCTACGGTGCACCCGAAGGTGCGCAGCCCGGATATGGTGCGCAGCCCGGATATACTCAGCAGCCCGGTTTCGAGCAGGCCGCCTACGCCGCGGGCCAGCAGGCCTACGGCCAGCCCGGTTACGCACAGCCCGCGTACGGCCAGCCCGTCGTCGGTGCGCCCAAGCAGTGGATCGTCGCCGTGCTCCTGGCGTTCTTCCTGGGTGCCCTGGGTATCCACAACTTCTACCTGGGCTACACCTCTAAGGGCATCATCCAGCTGATTCTGACGATCACGGTGATCTGTGCGCCCGTTTCAGCCATCTGGGCTTTCATCGAATTCATCATGATCCTCGCCCGCTCCGGTGACTACGCCACCGACGCTCAGGGCCAGCCCCTGCAGTGACCCCCTGAGGCTGTTGTCGCGGCGCTGAGTGTGCGACAATCGAGTCATGCTGCTCAGTGACCGCGACATCAAAGCCTCCCTGGACTCCGGGCGTATCCAGCTCGACCCGCTCGACCGGGACCTGGTCCAGCCGGCCAGCATCGACGTGCGCCTGGATCGCCTGTTCCGCCTCTTTGATAACCACCGCTACCCGGTGATCGACCCAGCGGCGGACCAGTCGGACCTCACTCACCTGGTCGACGTGGGCCCCGATCGGCCCTTCGTGCTGCACCCCGGCGAGTTCGTCCTGGGTGCCACCTACGAGCTGGTGACCCTCGGCGACGACATCGCGGCGCGCCTGGAGGGTAAGTCCTCGCTCGGCCGTCTCGGCCTGCTCACGCACTCGACGGCGGGTTTCATTGACCCCGGTTTCTCGGGCCACGTGACCCTCGAGCTGTCGAACACGGCGACGATGCCGATCCTGCTCTACCCCGGCATGAAGATCGGGCAGCTGTGCTTCTTCGACCTGTCCTCCCCGGCCGAGCACCCCTACGGCTCCAGCGGCCTCGGCTCTCATTACCAGGGCCAGCGCGGGCCGACTCCGTCGCGCACGCACGAGCGCTTCACGCGCACCCGCATCGAACGGTGATACCTGATGTCGGCTCTTCCTCCTCCACCGCCCTCTCGGCTTGAACGTATGCGCGCCGAGCGCGCCGAGCGTGCGGCTCGCGAGATGAGCTATCCGCCGGCACCGGACCCCGTCGAGCTGCCGGAGCCGCCCGCTCCCGAGCCTGCGGATCTTCAGGCGCCGCCGCTGCCGGAGCCGCCCGCGCCCACGCCCGTCATGGGGGTCCCGCAGGCGACCGCCGCCCCGCAGGCCAGCGGTGTCCACGAGGCAGGGGTCGGTATCCCCCCGGTCGCGCCCTCCCCGACTCGCACGGGTGTCATTCAGGGCGTCGCGCTGCCCGGCATGACTCCGCGCACCGAGCAGGTCACCAACAGGGACGAGGCACCGCAGGCCTCGCCGGTGAGGCGTTCCCTGAAGGAACGCATGGCGGCCACCCCTCATTCCTTCGCGGACCCGACGCCGATGAGCGCGACGGATAACCCGCTCACGCAGACGAACGTCGGGCTGGCGACGATGACCGCGACGGACGCGGCGTTCCAGATTGCCGCCGACGGTGAGGTCACGAGCGCCGAGGCGGCCGTCCCGATCGCCGCAGCCATCGAGGTGAGCGAGCCCGCAGGCGTCATCGACCTGGCGGACGCGCGCGCCCATCATCTCTTCCTCGTCTCTGAATCGGTTGACCCCGCCGAACTCGAGGCCCTCGCGATTTCCATGTGGGACGAGGCTGGGTGGATCGCCCCGGGTCGCCTCCGCCTGTCCTCCGAGGCCGAGCTGGAGGGGCCGTGGACGCTCGACCAGCCGACGCGCGCCGCGCTGGGCACGCCGGCCTCGCTGACGAATGCGTGGGTCCTGCGCTGCCCGCAGGCGCACGCCCGCCAGCAGAATAACGGCGTCATGGGCGAGTGGGACAAGGCCTTCCCCGAGGGGGTGCCCACGGGCCTGGAGTACCGCGTGCTCGAGGCGCTGCGTCGCATGGCTCGCCGTCTCGCCGGTGGCCTGCGCATCGCGGGCAGCGGCTACGTCATGGTTCCCGACGCCGATTCGGCCGTGAATCTGACGGTTTATTCGCCGCGCTGGATCAACCCTGAGGACCTGCTGTCCGCGATGCGCGAGCGCGCCGGGTTCGAACAGATGAAGGACGCGCGCGATATCGCGCCCGAGGCCCCCAAGCCCCCTCCGCTCACGCCCGCGCAGGTCGCGCAGATCGAGAAGCTCAAGGCCGAGCTGGGCCCGGTTCGCAAAGACATTGCGTCCAAGATCGCGAAGGCCCGCGAGGAGCTCGAGGCCCAGCGCGACCAGCCCCAGGTCGTCGACGGGTACGCCCTCATGAGTCCGATCGGGCACCGCTCTGACATGATGATCGAGGTCCACGCCGTGCCCACCCCGCCGCGCGTGCTGCGCTGGGAGCCGTGGACGGCCGGTGCCATCATCGAATACCAGGTGCGATGGCTGCCCACGTCCGCCCCGACGCCGGGAGCGGGGGCGATGAGCCGCACGGCGCGCCTTGAGCGCCTGCGTTCCATGCAGGATGTGGAGAAGGCCGCCGGCATGATCGCGACCCTCGTGGGCGGCAACGTCGTCGACGAGGATGGCTTCCTCGTCGGCCTCGAAGAGATCTCCACGGAGGACGAACAATAGGTCGCATCCCTAGAAGGAGCGCCGCGCGCCCGCTAGGGTAAGTATGTTTGCAAACCACTACGTATGAAAGGGCACATCATGAAGCTCTCCGCACGTAACCAGCTCCCCGGCACCGTCGTTGAGGTCTCCGAGGGCGCCGTGAACGGCATCGTCAAGATCGAGGTCGCCCCCGGCCTGGTCATCTCCTCGTCGATCACGAACGCCGCCATCGAGGAGCTCGGCCTGACCGTCGGCTCCAAGGCCGTCGCCGTCATCAAGGCCTCCAACGTCATCGTCGGCGTCGAGGACTGATTGTCCTGAGGCAAAAGGGGCGGCCCCGCAGTTTTCCTGCGGGGCCGCCCCTTTCGTGTGCGTTGTGTACGGTGCTTGGCTCGCTGCGCGGCGCGACGCGCTGTGCGTGATCGCTGCGCGGCCGTGCGCTACTGGCCGCGCTTGACGGACTCGAGCAGCATGACGGCCACGTCCCGCACCTCCGGGAGCTTCGCACCAGACGAGGCCGTGGCGGCGTCGTTGTTCGCGCCGCCCTGGTCGGCGTCGGAGGAGACGAAGCCGGCGGACGTGCCCGAGGCCGAGCCGAGCATCTGGGAGCAGAAGGGGCAGGCCGTCGCGACGACGTCCGCACCCGTGGACGCGGCCTCGACGATGCGGGCGTCCGCGATGCGGGTCCCGCGCGTCTCCTCGAACCAAGCGTGCGCGCCGCCCGCGCCGCAGCACATCGCGCGGTCGCGGTTGCGCGGCATCTCGACCAGCTCCACGTTCGGAAGGGAGCCGACGAGCTCGCGCGGCGGCTCGTAAATCTTGTTGTGGCGGCCCAGGAAGCACGCGTCGTGGTACGTGACCTTCAGGGGGGCGCCGACCGAGGGTGCCGTGTCCGAGGAGGCCGCCCCGGCCTCGTCCGTGGAGTCCGCGCCCGCGGAGGCAGGCGAGGCGGTGGGGGCCACCGGCGTGAGGAGGCCGTCGCGCACCAGGCGGTTAAGGAGCTGCGTGTGGTGGACGACGTCGAAGTGTCCGCCGAGCTCCGGGTACTCGCCCGCGATCGTGTTGAAGCAGTGCGCGCAGGAGACGACGATTTTCTGCGGCTTGGCTTCCGTGAGGGTGTCGATGGCCTGGGCGGCCAGCATCTGGAAGAGCGCCTCGTTGCCGGCGCGGCGGGCCGGGTCGCCCGTGCAGGACTCGCCCGAGCCGAGGACCGCGAAGGACACACCCGCCGTGTGCAGCAGCTCGGCGACGGCGGCGCTGGTCTTCTTCGCCGTGTCGTCGTAGGCGCCCGCGCAGCCCACCCAGAACAGGTAGTCAACCTGCGAGGCGTCCTCGATGTCCTCGCCGACGACGGGGATGTCGAAGTCCAGCTTCTTCGCCCAGTCCATGCGCTTGCGGGCGGGCTGGTTGTAGGGGTTCGCCTTGGATTCCATGCCGCGGAACGCGCGGCCCAGCTCGCGGGGGAACGCGCCTTCCATGAGGACCTGGTGGCGGCGCAGGTCGAGGATGTGGTCGATGTGTTCGATGTCGACGGGGCACTGCTCGACGCAGGCGCCGCAGTTCGTGCAGTCCCACAGGACCTCTTCGGAGACGACCTCGGGGACCAGGGGGGCAGTGACTGCGGAGACGCCCTCGGGGCCGGTCGCGCCCGACAGGGATAGGGCGGAGACCAGGTCGAAGGAGTGGGGCGAGGCCGGCACGCCCTTGTCGAGGAGGACCTCGCCGTCGCCCAGCTTCTGGTGGCCCTCCTCCTGCTCGACGATCTGCACGTTGGAGGCGGACTCCATGTGGTCGCGCAGGCCCATGATGAGCAGCTTGGGGGAGAGGGGTTTTTGCGTGTTCCACGCGGGGCACAGCTCCTGGCAGCGGCCGCACTCGGTGCACGAGTACAGGTCCAGGCGGGCCTTCCACGAGAAGTCGTCGATCGTGCCCACGCCGAGGACCGTATCCTCGGGGACGTCGTCGAAGTCGTCCTCGCTGGTCACGGGCTTGCCGTCGATGAGCATGTGGTCGGCCGGTCCCAGGGCCTTCGTGCCGTCGGCGTTTCGGCGCGTGTACAGGTTGAGGATCGCGACGAAGCGGTGCCAGGCGACGCCCATGCCCGTCTGGATGCCGACGACCGTCAGCCAGGTCATGGAGGTGAGGACCTTGAGGGCGCTGACCAGCACGATAGCGTTCGCCAGGGACGCGGCCGAGGAGGAGGCCGCGGCCGCGAAGAGCGCGCCGAGCCAGGCGGTGAGGGGGAAGTGCAGGGCGGTCGCGTGGGCCTCGAGGCCCGGCGTGACGCTGAAAATCGCGTATTCGAGGCCGCGCAGGGCCACGACGCACGCGCACACGATGAGGATGACCCACTCGACGAAGAGCGCCTGCCAGCGGGTCGAACCCAGGAAACGGGAGGCCAGGCCGCGCGGGGAGGAGTCGCGCGGGTGGGGGCGGCTCAGGGACGAGGGCGGGGTCCCCTCCGGGTCGGCCGCGGCGGCAGCGGCATCGGGGTCATCATTCGAGAGGGCCGCCTCGGCGGCGGTGCCGCGCCCGGCGCGCTGGCGCACGATCATCAGGAGGATGATGCCGGCCAGGCCGCCCCACGCGAAGACCTCGGTGAGCCACTCCCACGGCGCGAAGTGTCCGAGGAGAGGCAGCGTGAAGGTCTGGACGCGCAGCTGGGCGTACCCGGTGACCAGGGTGAAGAAGAGGATCGGGAAGGACACCATGACCAGCCAGTGGGCGGCCTTGATCCACGGGCGTCCCTTGAACTCACGGTGGGTCAGGGCTGCGGAGATGACGCCCCAGAGGCGCTTGCCCACGGGGGTCAGGCGCCCCGGGTCGGGCGTACCCGTGCAGACCGTGCGCCACATGTGTGTCAGGCCTCGCGCGAACGACAGGACGGCCACAGCGCTCACCAGCAGGGCGAGTCCCCACATGATGGCGCTCAGCGTCGGATTGGCCACGTTTCCTCCTCAAGATTGCTGCACTCCATTGTGGCATCTCGACCATGAGGAGACCGATTCTGCCTGGCAAAGCGTGCGCAATTACGCGCTGGACGCTGTGTCTGACGGGGAATGGGTGTGCCCGCCACAACGTGGATATATGCCACGAGGAGGGGAAAAGTATGGGAGAGTGAGAGCGTGCTTCCCGTCTCGCAGCCAGACATGACACTGTCCGACCAGGAACTCTTCGGAGACGATCACCCGCACGATCACTGCGGCGTCTTCGGAGTATGGGCCCCGGGCGAGGACGTTTCCCGCCTGACCTACTTCTCCCTCTATGCCCTGCAACACCGCGGCCAACAGAGCGCCGGTATTGCGACGTCGAATGGCAAACAGATCCTCGTGTACAAGGATCAGGGCCTCGTCTCGCAAGTGTTCTCCGAGCAGTCCCTCCAGGGCCTGCGCGGCCACATCGCTCTCGGCCACGTCCGCTACGCGACGACCGGCGCGGACGTGTGGCGCAACGCCCAGCCGACGCTGGGCCCCACCCCCACGGGCACCCTCGCCCTGGCCCACAACGGCAACCTCACCAACACGGTCGAGCTGCGTCAGCTGGCCTCCGAGATCGCCGACGACGGCGAGGACTTCGAACGCGGGGCATCCACTGATACCTCCCTCGTGACCGCGCTGTTGGGCATGGCCGACCGCATCCCCGGGCCGACTCCCTTCATCGCGTCCCCGTCCGTGACGCCCGGGCACACGAGCGCGGATGAGGCCGCCCCGGCCTCGTCGATGGACGACCTGGAGCCCGCGCCCCTCGTCGGCGCTGCCCTGAAGGTCCTGCCGCGCATCAAGGGCGCGTTCTCCCTGGTCTTCATGGACGAGCACACGCTGTACGCGGCGCGCGACCCGCACGGCTACCGCCCGCTTGTTCTCGGCCGCCTCGCCTCCGGGTGGGTCGTCGCCTCCGAGACCGCCGCCCTGGACCTGTGTGGCGCGACCTTCGTGCGCGAGGTCGAGCCCGGCGAGCTCATCTCGATCGACGCCTCGGGCGTGCACTCGCGCCGCTTCGCCGTGCGCCGCTCCAACACCTGCGTCTTCGAGTACGTGTACCTGGCCCGCCCCGACACGACGATCGGTGGGCGCCGCATCGTGGCCGCGCGCCACGAGATGGGTGCCGCCCTGGCGCGCGAGAACCCCATCGAGGCGGACCTCGTGATCCCCACGCCCGACTCGGGCACGCCCGCCGCGATCGGCTACGCGCAGGAGTCCGGCATCCCCTTCGCCCAGGGCCTGGTCAAGAACGCGTACGTGGGCCGAACCTTCATCCAGCCCACGCAGTCCCTGCGCCAGCTGGGCATCCGCCTCAAGCTCAACCCCCTGCGCGAGGTCATCGAAGGCAAGCGCCTCGTCGTCATCGACGACTCGATCGTGCGCGGTAACACGCAGCGCGCGCTCGTCAAGATGCTGCGCGAGGCCGGGGCCGCGGAGGTGCACGTGCGCATCTCGTCTCCGCCGGTGCTGTGGCCGTGCTTCTTCGGTATCGATTTCCCGACGCGCGCCGAGCTCATCGCCTCGTCCATGAGCGTCGAGCAGGTCCGCGACTCGATCGGTGCCGACTCCCTGGCGTACCTGTCGATCGACGGCATGGTCGCGGCCACCGGACAGGGCACATCCCTGTGCCTCGGCTGCTTCACCGGCGAATACCCGGAGACGATCCCCGCCGGGACGCCCGTGCCCGGAACCCCCGACGCCACCCCCTGCTAACCTCCACGCCCGCGGCTTACCACGCCGCGGGCGCTGTTCTCACCCCGACCACCCGACACGGCCTCGTCGAGCGCCACCTGCGAAAGGCACCACCCATGACCGACACCCCCCTGGATTACGCGACCGCCGGCGTTGACACGGCGGCGGGCGACCGCGCCGTCGAGCTGATGAAGAGCGCCGTCGCCGCCACCCACGACTCCACCGTCCTGGGCGCGACCGGCGGGTTCGCCGGCATGGTCGACGCGTCGGCGCTGCTGGGCATGGAGAAGCCGCTGCTGGCGACCTCCACGGACGGCGTCGGCACCAAGATCGCGATCGCGCAGGCCATGGACGTGCACGACACGATCGGCCAGGACCTGGTCGGCATGGTCGTCGACGACATCGTCGTGATCGGCGCGCGCCCGGTCCTCATGACCGACTACATCGCCTGCGGGCATGTCATCCCCGAGCGCATCGCCTCCATCGTCACCGGCATCGCGCGGGCCTGCGAGGCCACGGGCACGCCCCTCATCGGCGGCGAGACCGCCGAGCACCCGGGCGTCATGGAGCCCGACGACTACGACATCGCGGGCGCCGCGACCGGCGTCGTAGACGCCTCCAAGCTCCTGGGCCCCGAGCGCGTGGCCGACGGCGACGTCGTCATCGCCATGGCGTCTTCGGGCCTGCACTCCAACGGCTATTCGCTGGTGCGTTCCGTCGTCTCCCGCGTGGGCGCGTCGCTGGATTCCCACGTCGCCGAGTTCGGCCGCACCCTCGGCGAGGAACTCCTCGAGCCCACGCGCCTGTACACGCGCCTGTGCCTGGACCTGGTCGAGCGCTTCGGTGTCGGCGGCATTCACGCCTACTCGCACGTGACCGGCGGCGGCCTGGCGGCGAACCTGTCGCGCGTCCTGCCTGTCGGCGCGGTGGCGACCGTCGACCGCTCCACGTGGACCGTCCCCGCCGTGTTCGACTGGGTGCGCCGCGGCGGCGACGTCACCTGGGTTGGCATGGAGGACTCCCTGAACCTGGGCGTCGGCATGGTCGCCGTCGTCTCCGCGTCCGTGGCCTCCGAGGTCCAATCCGCGATCAACGAGGCCGGGGTGGCCGCGTGGGTCCTGGGCTCCGTCACGTCGGCCGGTGCCGACGGCACTGTGGCTGGGTTTGGGTCTGTGTCTGACCTGAGCGCTGATTCCTCCGGCGTGCGCCTCATCTCTGGCACGAAGGGCGTCCAGGCGGGCGCCGTGCTGCTGCACGGCGAGTACCGCGTCGGCTGAGCGTTGCGTGAGCGTGCGAGAGGGGTCGGGGCCTGCGGGCCCCGGCCCCTTGTCGCAGGGGCGTTAGAAATAGTGTTGTGGGCACGCCAAAGCGGCGGACCGGTTCTCGGTCCGCCGTGTGGCTGATCCGTTACTTGGTGGAGGATCCACCCGTCCAGAAGGACTCATCGAGCTGCTTCGGGTCGATGTCATCGTCTTCTGCGGGAATCTCGGCGAAGTCGGCGTATTTCGAGTAGAGGTCGTCGTCGATCGCATCGTCCTCTTCGGGCTCGTCCGCCGGCACGTGTGCCAGGTACGAGTCCTCATCCGCCAGCTCGCGCTGAAGTGCGTTTAGGTCGGTGTCGGGGCTGAAATACTTCAGCTTCCGAGCGACTTTCATCTGCTTAGCCTTTTGACGGCCGCGCCCCATGGCGTCGACCCCCTCCGCGTCGTTCGGGTCCGCGTAGAGCGGTTCCCTGGGTGTTCAAAATGTTTCGTGGGACCATCATAGCTAATGACGGGCCTTGACCTCACCTTGGATCGTGTTTTGCGCGCTCAGCTGAGCGGTGCCCGGCGCGCGAAAGCCCACGAAAACGGGGAAATGTAACCGGCGTAACCCGCGGCCGGTGTGGCCGGAGTTACGCCGGTTCGCGTCAGTTGGTGCTTACAGCGCCTCGGCCACCTCGGACGTGAGGGCTGCGAGCGTGTGTGCGGCCGCCTCGCGGGCTGCGCGGCGGGCCTCGCGACGGGAGCGACGCGACGAGCGGGTCGCCAGCAGGACGATCACGCCGATGGTGCCGATCGCGGACAGGGCGACGATGCCGACCTTTTTCAGGGCCTCGGCGTTGCCGCCGGCCGCGTCCTGCAGGGTCAGCGACGCGGACTCCTTGAAGGAAGCGAAACGGGCGCTGGCCTCGTCCTTCGCCTCCTGGGCGAGGGCGGCGGGCTGGACGCGTGCGTACAGCTGGTCGATCGTGGCGGCCAGTTCGGCGCGCTGACGCTCGAGGTCGGCAGTGATCTGCTCTTCCGTGCGGGGCTCGGTGGAGGCGTGGGTGGCCTCGCCGACGGTCACGTTGCGCGTATCGAGGTTGGTGCTCACTTGCCCAGTCCCTTCTCGATGGCTTCCTTGGTGGCGGCGACTGACGCAGCCGGATCTGGGCGGTGGGCCTGCGCGCTCTTGAGGGAGCGGGCACCCACGAGCGCGAGGATCAGGACGATCAGGAGGAGGACGCCGACGATGATCAGCGACGCCGCCCACGCGGGCAGCACGAGCGCGAGCGCGATCTCGGCGGTGTGCAGCGTCCAGCCGAGCAGGTAGAGCGCGAAGACCGCGGCGACCACAAGGAGGGCGACGCCCTTACCGCTCTTGGCTGCGAAGGTGCGCAGCTTCGCCTTGTTGAGCTCGATCTCGCCGCGAATGATCCCGGAGATCTGGCCGGTCACCGACGCGAAGAGGGCGCCGATGCTGGGGCGGGCCTCGCCGGCGGCCTGCGCGGTGTTGACGGGCGGCGGCGGGTACTGCCCGGGCTGGGGGGTGGGCTGAGTCATGGGTGCTCCTGCGCGTGCGGGTGAGCGAGGCGGTGCCTCGCCTGATACGCCTAGTCTCTCATGAAGGAGGTCGGCTCGCAGTGACCGGTCCGTTACTCCTGTGGGGCGATCGAACCGGGCAGATCGGAGAGGATCTTGCGGGCGCGCACGACCAGGTCGGAGACCTCGGGCTCGGCCATGGCCGGGTCCTCGGTGTCGACGACGGGAATGCCTCGCATCGCGGTCTCGGTGCGGGGCTCGGGCGAGGCCTGGGGCACCTGCGTTGCCTGGCTTGCCTGGGTCGCTTGGCTTGCCTGGGCGGGCGCGGTCTCCACGCGGGTGGTCGCCGCGTCGAGGGCCGCCTCGGCGGGGTCGGCTTCCTCGGGTGCGGAGGACTGCTGCGCGTTCGTGGTCTGTGCCCCGGCCTCGTCGGCGGTGCCGAGCGGGTGCCATGCGGGGGCCTGTGCGCCGGTGGGGGAGATGACCTCGTCGAAGGAGGCGGGCAGTGCCGAGGGGATCGGGCCGAGGAGGGCCTTCGGGTCCTCGGGGTTGGCCTCCAGGGAGGCGTTGATGAGCGCGACGGAGGGGCCGGGCGCGTCGAGGGCGACGCGGCCGTTTGTCAGGAGGATCGCGCGGTCGGAGGCGGCGGCGACCTCGGGGTTCGGGGTCGCGAGGACGACCGCGCAGCCCGCGTCCGCGAGGGCGCGCAGGAGGGGGCCGAGTTCCGTGCGGGCGGCGGCGGGCAGGGTGATCGGGTCTTCGACGAGGAAGACCTCCGCGCCAGAGACGATCGCGCGGGCGATGAGGGCCTTGAAGCGCTCCCACTCGGAAAGCTCGGAGGGGCGGAGCTCGACACGCTGGGCGAGGCCCGTGATCTGCAGGGCACCCACGAGGTTGTCCCAGTCGGCGACGGAACCCGTCGCCGACAGGGGGGCCAGGATGTTCTGGCGGATCGTCAGGGATTCGTCGAGCGGGGAGTCCGCGCGGATCAGTGCGACCGAGCCGATACGGCCCGCGAGGCGCGCCGCCAGCGAGCGCGAGGGCGCGGCGACGATGCGGCCCGCCTGCGGCTCCTCGAGGCCAGCGAGGATCAGGAAAAGGGCGCGGGCGCGGCGGCCCGTCGGATCCAGGATCGCGCTCAGCGAGCGCGCGCGGAAGCCCAAGTCGATGTTTGCCAGGAGGACCGCGCCCGTGACGTGGTCCGTGTACGTGATGCCCAGGCCTGCGACCTGGACGCGGCCGCCGCGGCCCTTCGCACAGAAGGAGCGGCGCGAGCGGTACCAGGGGCGCGGCTCGGCGGGCGGCAGGTGTACGGGGGCGGCGACGGCGAGGTCGTGGCCGGTGTTGGTGTTCGTTGCCGGGCTGTTGGCGGGCGTGATGAGGGGGCCGTCGGAGACGAGGGTTTCCTGCGGGTCCAGTGCGCCGTTCTCGGTGAGCGTGGCTGCTGCTTCCTGTGCGGAGGGTGCGCCGGCCTCGTCGAGGGCGCTGAGCGTCTCCTCAAACGACGGGGTGGACATCTCGGCGAGCGCGTCCGCCATCGACTGGGCGGGCGTCTGCGAGACGGCCAGGTGCTCGGCGGCGGCCGTCACGTCGGCCAGCTCCTGGCCATCCGAACCGTGCAGGTTTTCACGCGGGTCATTCGACATGCCCCCATTGTTTCAGGATCGTGCCACTTGTGTCGCCATGGCACGCGGGAGTCGGTGGGGTGATACGTTTGTGAGGTCCTGCGAGCGCTCGACGCGACCCCGGTCGCGGTGTTCCCCGGCAGGGGATGATCCCGTGTAGTGCATCAGGAGGACGTATTCCCCGCGAAAGCGGGGATTTTTCTCTCTGAGGGCGGGTGAATGGCATCTTGCATGCAATATTGGGAACGTGTATTGCATAAGCCAAATTCTTCTGTTATGGTTACTCCATCACCTCCGAGGGGGTGATGACAGCTCCGCTGGTGCTGTCGGGCTCAACATTTTCAGAGTAACCGCATGAGCTCATGCTAGCGCGCATGCCGTACTCGGAGGATGGTTTCGACTCAAGGAAGAGGAAATGGCCCGAAAAGACAAGCAGAGATTCTCGCTGACGACGCCGACAACTGCGGAATCCCCAGTTTTCCCTGCCGCCCAGCCCGGCCTCGGCGCTGCTGATCTCTCCGCATTGGCCAGGAGCTTCTGGGCGAAGAGTGGAGACTCCGGCAGCTGGCTGTCCGTCGTCCAGCACCTGATGGATGCCGCTGACGTTGCGGGGCTCCTCTTCGACGACTATCTGAGCGAGCATCATCGCAGGCTCATGGCCTCGGTCTGGGGAGGAGATCGCGCCAAGGCACGGGCCTCGTTTGTGTTCCTCGCAGGGGTGCACGACGCGGGTAAAGTGAGTCCTCAGTTCGCATGCCAGCGCCAAGATCTGGCTCAGCTGATTCGCAGCGAGGGGCTGGTCGTCATGCGCAAAGCCGATTACGCTGAACGTTCCTTCCTTCCCCATGGCCTCGTCAGTCAGTTCGCGCTACAGGAAGAAATAGCTGCGGGTGGCGGTGATGGATCCCGTGCTCTCCAGTGGGCCATTCTCGTCGGTGTCCACCATGGTCGATACCCGGACGCGGGTGCCGTGTACGTCGCACGACAGCAGTACAGGACACAGGAAGGGTCGCGCGAGGATGATCCCCGTTGGGGTCAGGCGCGCTCGGAAATGCTTCGGTGGATGGCGGCGCGTAGCGGTTTCCCGCTCATCGCGCCTGGAACCGCCCTGCCGGAGCTGCCCGTTGCGGTGGCCTCCGCCTATGCCTCGGCCCTCGTGATCGCGGACTGGCTCGCTTCCAACGAGGATTACTTCCCGCTTCGGCCCCGACCGGTCGACGAGGCTGGAAAGCTGTCGATCGAGGGGTACCCCGAGCTCACCGCAGACCAGCAGCATGAGCGTGTCCGGCGTGCATGGAAGCGAGCGGCCTTCCCATCCCCTCTACGCATTCCGGCAACTCACACCGGTGTGACCGCAGACTTCTACCGTCACCGTTTCGGGTGGCCGGCCTCGTACCGTCCGACCGAGGCCCAGCGCGCCGCCGTCGAGATTGCGACGCGCGAGGATCCGGACCTCATGATTGTCGAGGCGCCGCCGGGGTCTGGGAAGACCGAGCTGGCCTTCGCGGCGGCCGAGGTTCTGATGCGCGCTCGGGGGCTACAGGGAGTGTTTGTTGCGCTGCCCACTCAAGCCACGACTAACGCGATGTTCGAGCGTGTCACCGCATGGCTCACAAGCATTCTGGGCGATGAACCGCAGAAGCTCGGCATCCAGCTCGCGCACGGGAAAAACAGCCTCAACGAGTCCTTTGTCAAGCTCCTCGAACGCGGTAAGAGCCCCCTTGAAGTGCATGACGGCGAGGAGGATCTCGGCCTTCATGCGAGCCGGTGGATGGGCCAGCGTTGGCGATCGACCCTGTCGCCGGTTGTGGTCGGCACAATCGACCAGGTGCTGCTCGCTGCCCTGAAGTCGCGCCACGTGCTGGTGCGTCACCTCGGGCTCATGGGCAAGGTCGTCGTCATCGATGAGGTGCACGCCGCCGACGAATACATGGAGACGTACCTGGAGGCCGCGCTCACGTGGCTTGGTATGTACGGGATCCCCGTTGTGTTGCTGTCGGCGACACTGCCGCCCGCGCGGCGTCTCGCTCTTCTGAGCGCCTATCGCCGAGGTCGTGGGTCGTCGGGCGTGAGCGCCGAGTCGGTCGATGGAATGATCGGCTATCCGGCAATTTCGACGGTGTCCGCCACGGGTGTGTGCGTCCATGAGATTCAGGGTGAGGCTGAGGTCCCCAAGAGGATCATCCCGACCTCGCTCGGCTCGCCGCAGGAAATCGCGGAGCTTTTGGACCGCGAGCTCGCCGAGGGTGGATGCGCCGTCGTCATCCGCAATACGGTCCGCGAGGCCCAGGAAACATACGAGGCCGTGAGAAACGTTTTTGGCCGTGAGCAGTCGACACTGCTGCACTCGCGTTTCCTGGCCGCCGAACGTGCCGCCCGCGATCGCCGGATGCTCGAACTTTTCGGAAAACATAGTCAGCAGCGTCCCGTCAGGCACGTCGTCGTCGCAACCCAGGTGATCGAGCAAAGCCTCGACGTCGACTTCGACCTCATGCTCACCGATCCCGCGCCCATGGACCTCGTGCTGCAGCGTATCGGGCGACTTCACAGACATGACAGAGCTGAACGTCCACGCGGCCTGCGCGATGCCAGGTGTCTCGTGATCGTCGAAGATGCAACTCCCTCTCCCTGGGCGTACTCACGCGGAACCGACTACGTGTACGCGCGCTACGCCGTCCTGCGGACCCTCGGGATTGTCGCTGATCGCGGCGAAATACTCGTCCGTGAACCGCTGGACTACGCGGAATTGACGACTCTGGCGTATACCGATGATGTGCCGGTCGGTCCCGCGCAGTGGCGCGAGGCCCTCGATGCCGCGTTGGAAGAGCGCAACAAAGCACGCGCCCAAGCACAAGCGAAAGCAACAACCTGGTGCCTCGGCGAAGCAAATACGCCCTCGTGGCAGGCCCTCGAACTCGAAGAGAAATTCCTCGGCAATGCCGCAACCGGTGACGAATCAAAGGGACCGGCAGTCGCAGTGGCCCGCGCTGCCGTGCGCGACGGAGAAGACCAGATCCCCGTCCTCATCGTCGCCCTCGATCCCGAGCTGGGCAACGTACCAGTGGCTCCCCCTATTAGCGGGGTGCCAGAAGACGACACGCCTCTTGCAGTCGGCGAATACAACGCCCGAGGACGTATCGCCGACATCTGCTCGTGGAGCGTCTCCCTGCCGCCGTGGGCGTTGCGCGCTCGCGGGCAGAGCATCGACGAGGCGGTGGACGCAGTTGCAGGTGCCATCTGGGATGATCCCATCACGACGGAATGGGCGTGTCGCGAGCACCCGTTCCTGGCCGGAGAACTGATCCTCGCGATGTACAAAACCCCCGACGGGGAGCGCCTCACGCGCGACCTGTGCGGACACACATTCACATACTCCACAGAAAGAGGAATGGAGGTGCAGGGTCAATGAAGAACCCTGAGTACAACCTACTCGACGAGCCGTGGATACCCGTACGGCTCGTCGATGGGACCATCACTGATGTCGGCCTGCTGGAGCTGCTGCGGCGCACGACCGACATCGCGGACCTAGCGTGCGAGCTACCCACGCAGAGCATCGCAATTCAGCGATTGATCCTGGCAATCGCGTATCGAGTGGCCACACCGCACGATACGCGCGACTGGGTCAGGCAGTGGGAGGACGGAGCTCCAACGGAGCAGATGATCGAGTACCTCGAACGGTGGCGGGATCGTTTCTACCTGTTCGGAGGCCGCTTCCCCTTCATGCAGGTGGCGGATTTGCGTACCGCGAAGGATGCTGTGTCTGGACTGGAGAAACTGATTGCTGATGTTCCTAACGGCGAGCAGTTTTTCACGACCCGTCACGGCCGCGCACTGGCCTGCATTCCTGCCTCGGAGGCTGCACGCTGGTTGGTGCACGCGCAGGCGTACGACCCCTCGGGCATCCGTTCAGGAGCAGTCGGTGATTCCCAGGTCAAGGGCGGAAAAGGCTATCCCATTGGCCCGGCTTGGTGCGGACACCTCGGGCTCGTCTGGCTCAAGGGCCAGGACCTTGACGAGACGCTCGTCCTGAACCTGATCCCCGCGTCCACGGCCGCGTTGCGCGGCGTTGATAGTTCGACCGAATGGGGAGTGTGCAGCTGGGAGGCTTCCGAACCGGAAAGCTCGGTTCGTGGTGACTACTCTCTCCTCGACCCCGCGGGCACTCCCAAGGAGCTGAGCATTCCTCGGCTTCTCACCTGGCACTCCCGTCGCATCAGGCTGGTTGGCGACTCGTCCGGCGTGACGGGCGTCGTCTTGGCGCAGGGTGACAAACTCGCCCCGCAGGAGATGCGTCTCTATGAGCCTCAGAGCCTGTGGAGGTACTCAACCCCGCAATCTAAGAAGTTCAAGACCGACGTCTACATGCCTCGTAAATTCGAGGCGGGCCGCGCGCTCTGGCGCAACCTCCCCGGCACCCTGCCCACCGTGACAACCGTGCAGGGCGTGGACAAGCAGCCCAAGCGGGAGTTCCTCCCCTCCGCGACGCTGTCCTTCCACTACCAACTCGACAATGCCTCGATCCAGACCAGCTATCCCAAGGTAATGCGGATTCAGGCTGTTGGTGTCACCTACGGTCCGCAGGAATCGACGTTCGAGGATATCTACTCGGACGAGCTGACGTTGTCAGTTGCCGTCATGCGAGTCGAACGTGAGGATCTGTCCGCCGAGATAGACCGGCAAGTTCGCCTGACAGAAGAGGTTGCCAGGGATGTTGGAACTCTTGCGGCAAACCTCGCACGCGCAGCTGGTGAGAGCGGAGACGGTGCCGGCGATGGGGCTCGAGATCGCGCTAAGGAGCTCTTCTTCTCCGCTGTCGACAACGATTTCCGGTCCTGGCTGACCCAGGTCGATGGGCACGAAAGCGGGCGGGATATCGGGCGTCGGTGGGAGTGTACGTTGCGTCAGCACGCGACGGATATTCAGACCGAACTCGTCAGGGGCGCCTCGTCGTCGGCAATCATCGGTCGGGATACCGGCAGGGGATACATGAACGTCGGTATCGCTGAAAACTACTTCCGGTCGGCGCTCAACAAGCGTCTCCCGGTACGGAACACCAATCAGGAAGGAACGAAATGACCAGCAATGATGCTGCTCCGGAGACCCCTCCGGATGGCGCTGCGAAAGGTTTGTCGACACGGCGCGCAGTGTACGGACGCGTCGGCGGCTTGATCGTGAATCGGCTCTGGAAGGAGACTCCTTCGGCTCGTGTCCTTCGCGCGCAGCTGCGCGGAGCTCTTTCGCGGGAGGCGGGGTCGGTGCCCGAGCTGTGGGACCTGACGCTCGATGATCGCCCAGGCTATCTGGGCGACGAGCCGACCCGAGGTGAGAAGGCCGTCCACGGGGCGCTCACTCTCTGGGCTCTCCACCAGGGATCGAACACGAGACCCATGCACGACACGTCGGACCGTCCGCGCAGTTTCGCGTCCGCGGTCCGAGTCGTGGCCGAGGGGCAGAGCGGTGACAAGCGGGCTGAGGAGACTCCGATCTATCGGCGTTTTTCCGCGGCCGTTCAAGCCCCCACGTTTGAGGGGCTTCTCGTGCATCTGCGTTCGCTTATCTCTCAGCTCGAAGCCGCCGAGATTCCCTGCGATTACGCGCAGCTGGCAGCCGACCTCTTCACGTGGCAGGATCCGCGTCACCGCACGTCCGTCATGCGCAAATGGGGGCGTCAGTTCGCCCGTCCCGCTGAAACTATCCAGACCGAAACCGACTCCGACGAGTGACGTCGGGCACCACCATCAATCGCTTCATTTGTGAAAGGAAAGACAATGTCCGTCTTCGTTGATATCCACGTCCTGCAGACCCTCCCTCCCTCGAACCCGAACAGGGACGACACCGGCGCGCCCAAGAGTGCGTCTTTCGGTGGAGTCCAGCGTATGCGCATTTCGTCGCAGGCTATCAAGCGTGCGACGCGTCAGGACTTCGAGGGCAAGATTGCCGACGGAAATTACGGCGTACGTACGAAGAAGATCGTTGAGCTGGTCGCACGAACGATCACCGAGAAGCGTCCCGACCTGGAGGCCGCATCGATCGAGCTCGCCGAGATGGGCCTGAAGGCCATCGGTTTCAAGCTTGCTGAGCCGCGTGGGAATAAGAGTGACAAGGAGTTGAAGGAATCTGGATTCCTCGTGTTCCTGTCGGCCAAGCAGATCGAGCATGTTGCGGACGCACTGATTTCGGTCGCTCACGAGGATGATCCCGCGGCAGCATTCAAGGAATTGAAGCCGCGCAGCCTTGTGGATACGGATCACTCGATCGATATCGCTCTGTTCGGTCGCATGGTCGCCGAACCGAATGCGCTGAACGTCGATGCCGCATGCCAGGTCGCCCACGCAATTGGTGTCGGTGCGGTCGAGCACGAGTACGACTACTACACGGCCGTTGATGACGAGAAGAAGCGCAACGACGAGGCCGACGAGGGTGCGGGAATGATCGGCACGATCGAGTTCGCGTCCGCGACGGTGTACCGCTACGCGACGATCAACGTCGACCTGCTGCGTGAAAACCTGGGTGACGATGCCGTTGCGGATCGCGCCGTCGAACTCTTCGTGGATAGCTTCGTCCGCTCGATGCCGACTGGAAAGGTGACGACTTTCGCGAACCGCACGCTGCCGGATGCCGTTCTGGTTCAGGTTCGTGATGACCAGCCGATCAATATGAGTGGCGCTTTCGAGGAGCCGATCGTCGCGGGGCAGCGCGGCTTCGCAGAACCCGCCATTAAGCGCTTCGTGGAGTTCGAGGCACGACTCCGCGAGTTGACTGGTCTGGAGGCCGTCGAGTCTCTCGTGTCGTGGACCACGCCTCGTGGCGAGAGCTTCTCGGAGCTCGGCAAGCAGGTGCGCCTGGCGTCCCTCGGCGAAACCGCAGCGGAAGCGGTGCGAGGCACGCGATGAGTGCGGTGCTCGTCTTGAGGCTGGCGGGTCCCATGCAATCGTGGGGCGTGGACAGCCGATTCACGCGCAGGTCGACGGAGGCTTTTCCCACGAAAAGTGCGCTGGTCGGTCTGCTCGGTGCGGCACAGGGGCGCAGACGCAGTGATCCCATCGAGGACCTGGCTGAGCTGAGCGTCGCCGTCCGGGTTGATCAACCGGGGCAGTTGCTCCACGACTTCCACACGGCGCATAGGGGTGATACGTCGATGCCTCTCTCTCACCGTTTCTACCGGGCGGATGCTGCGTTCGGAGCTTTCATCGAGGGGCCTGACGACATGATTGATGCACTCGCGCAGGCAATTGTTCGCCCGGTGTTTCCTCTCTACCTCGGCCGCCGCTCGTGCCCTCCGACCCTGCCGTTGCGCCTCGCTGTTCGCGAGGGCAGCGCGTGGGATGCGGTGCGCGAAACTCCATGGATGGCCTCGGCGTACTACCAGAAGAAGCAGCGTCACGATCATTACGTTCGGACGCGAGTCGTTGCGGATCTGGGAATTATTCCGCCTCAGGTGGAGAAAACCTCCCAGCAGACGCTTCAGGACATGCCGATCAGTTTCGACTCGGAGAATCGCAAGTACACCCTGCGTACCGTCGAGGAGACATATATCGACCTGGAGAATCCGCAGTACGTGGAGACGAAACCGCAGGCCAGTCCCGGCCTCGTGCATGATCCGATGGAGGTGCTCTGATGTATCTGACACGCATCTACCTCAACCCGCACCGTCGTGGGGCGAAGCAGCTCATGCGCAGCCGACAGATGCTGCACGCGGCTGTGCTGAATTGCTTCCCTCCGGGCGTGCTGGATGATCCCGGCGCTCCGCGGGTTCTCTGGCGCTTGGACCGTCCGCCGGCCGTTCGAGGAGCTGGCCCTCGTCAGGGGAGCCCCTCGTGCGTGCTCTACATTTCGAGCCCGGTTGCTCCGGATCCCTCGCATATCGTCGAGGAGGCCGGTTACGCGACCGAGGGCGGGGTTGTCATCCGCGACATGAGTACCTTCCTTGACGGGCTGTCGGCCGGGCAGCGGTGGGGTTTCCGCCTCTGCGTCAATCCGACGTTCCGGGAGGGTAGTCAGGTCAATGCGCGGGGACGCAAGAAGGTTCTCGCACACGTCACGCAGGATCAGCAGACGCAGTGGGTCCTCGAACGCGCTGAGAAATGCGGGTTCAGGGTGCTCACCTCCGCTGAGCTTGGTGGTGACCTGCCGGTTCTCGAGGACAGCGACGGGCAACGTGTCGACGGTGCGAATCTGCTGATCAACGGCGTTGAACGCAGTATCGCTGAGTTTAAGCGCGGGGAGCGTCGCGTGACCCTCGGGGTGGCTACCTTCGAGGGTGTCCTTGAGGTGACGGATCCCGAGGCCCTACGCCGAGCCCTCACTCACGGAATCGGCCGAGGGAAAGCCTACGGCTGCGGTTTGATGACCTTGGCTCGGCCATGAGACCGATCCCCGGGGCGAAGCCCCCAGATCCGAAAGACCTGGTGCGAGTTCGGGACCGGTTGACGTTCCTCTACGTCGAGCGGTGCACGATCAATCGTGACTCGAACGCGATCACTGTGGCTGATGGTCATGGAATCGCCCACGTCCCAGCGGCGGCGCTGTCGGTGCTGCTGCTGGGACCCGGGGTTCGGATCACTCACTCGGCGGTGTCTGTACTCTCGGAGAGCGGGTCGACCATCGTGTGGGTTGGCGAGAACGGGGTGCGCTACTACGCGCACGGCTCACCGCCCTCGCGTTCCTCGAGGTTGTTGGAGGCACAGGCTCGCGCGGTGAGTGATCCGTCGATGCGACTGACTGTTGCGCGCAACATGTACTTGATGCGTTTCGCCGGTGAGGATGTGTCGAAGCTGAGTCTTCAGCAGTTGAGGGGGCGCGAGGGTGCTCGGGTGCGTCGCTTGTATCGTGAGCACTCGCAGCGCACGGGGGTGCCCTGGGACCGACGCGAGTACGATCCTGAGAACTATGAGGACGGCTCGGTTGTGAATCAGGCGCTGTCGGCCGCGAATTCGGCGATTTACGGGATCGTCCACGCGGTCATCGTCGCGCTGGGATGTAGCCCCGGGCTGGGGTTCGTGCACAACGGGAACTATCGATCATTTGTGTACGACATTGCGGACTTGTACAAGGCCGACCTCACGATTCCGATCGCTTTTGATGTTGCGGCTTCTCCGACTGACGAGGCCGTGGGCAGTGCCGCTCGTAAGGCTGTCCGCGATGCCGTGCGAGAGTTTCATCTGCTTGAGCGGTGTGTCGCGGACATCAAGGGGCTGCTGTCGGTGTCAGGTGCATTGGACGTTGAGGACGAGGACCTGATCGTCGACGACTTGCGACTGTGGGATGACCGCGAGGGCACTGTTGCCGCGGGCGTGGCGTACGAGGAGAGCGGGTCCTGGTGATCGTCCTCGTTTTGTCTGCCGTGCCTGAAGGTTTGCGAGGGCATGTGACTCGGTGGTTGATGGAAATCTCCCCGGGGGTATTCGTGGGGACGCTGTCCGCACGGGTCCGTGAACGCCTGTGGGATATCGTCACTGAAAACATGAAGACAGGGCGTGCCGTCATGGTCTACCGTGCGCGAAACGAACAGGGGCTCGAGTTCCTGACGTGGGGTGATCCCTGGAAGCCCGTCGATTTCGATGGGCTGACGCTCATGATGCGCCCCTACTACTCCGAGGGGCGAGGCCAATACTCCGAACCCGATCCCGCGGCGCGTCAGTTGCGTAAACGTCCTGCGATGAGTAACTTTCAGAAAAGGCGCAAAGCTCAAGGCTTTCCAAGATCTGATCGATCTGCGCGATAAAAGCGCAGGTCAGGAAGTGTTTTCCCCGCGTGAGCGGGGATGAGCCCTTGTAGGTGCCCGCCGTGGGACTGCCCCAGATGTTTTCCCCGCGTGAGCGGGGATGAGCCCCACACGGTAAGTGCGGCCATTCTCCAGGTACGGTTTTCCCCGCGTGAGCGGGGATGAGCCGTCTCTCCAACCGCACGTGCAGACGGCGAGGAAGTTTTCCCCGCGTGAGCGGGGATGAGCCCGGGAGCCGACCCACATTTCGCCCACCTGTGTGGTTTTCCCCGCGTGAGCGGGGATGAGCCCGCTACGCCGATAACCTGTTTACCAGGGGCGGAGTTTTCCCCGCGTGAGCGGGGATGAGCCCACGCGCCAACTCGTCCCCAAGCTCAACGTCGTGTTTTCCCCGCGTGAGCGGGGATGAGCCCGGGTACACTGGCGAGGAGTGTGAGTTCCGTGTGTTTTCCCCGCGTGAGCGGGGATGAGCCCGCATCCCCCGCGCGGGCGGACTGTTCGTCTGTGTTTTCCCCGCGTGAGCGGGGATGAGCCGTCGGCGGCGGCGCACTCGGGGCGGCACTCGATGTTTTCCCCGCGTGAGCGGGGATGAGCCCGCCTCGTTATTCTGATAGAGGGCGACGAAGATGTTTTCCCCGCGTGAGCGGGGATGAGCCCGCCTCGTTATTCTGATAGAGGGCGACGAAGATGTTTTCCCCGCGTGAGCGGGGATGAGCCTCCTCGTCGTCTACGGCGTCATCGAGTCGTCGAGTTTTCCCCGCGTGAGCGGGGATGAGCCCGGTCATTGCTTCGGTCCTTTCAGTCCTTGAATGTTTTCCCCGCGTGAGCGGGGATGAGCCCTGGGACCTCCTCATGCGGCACGATCCGGTGCTGTTTTCCCCGCGTGAGCGGGGATGAGCCGCTCCCGCGCCGCCAGGTGATTTGGGGAACCACGTTTTCCCCGCGTGAGCGGGGATGAGCCCCGCCGCTTCCTCATCGTGGAAGTGGCCGAAAAGTTTTCCCCGCGTGAGCGGGGATGAGCCCGAGCGCGCGAAGTCCAAGACCGGCCACGACGGGTTTTCCCCGCGTGAGCGGGGATGAGCCCATGCCTCGCCCCGCGCAGGAGCAGCTTAACGGGTTTTCCCCGCGTGAGCGGGGATGAGCCCATCGGAGGGGACAGCCCGCCGAACGCGAGAAAGTTTTCCCCGCGTGAGCGGGGATGAGCCCGACACAAGCACTGTCGCACACAACACATAACCGTTTTCCCCGCGTGAGCGGGGATGAGCCCTGAGCCTCGCCCAGCGCCTCCATGAGTCCGCGGTTTTCCCCGCGTGAGCGGGGATGAGCCCGGCATCCGCTCCAAGGCTTCAAGCCTCGCATCGTTTTCCCCGCGTGAGCGGGGATGAGCCCTCTCCCTACTCCATGAGCTCACCTCAGTTCAAGTTTTCCCCGCGTGAGCGGGGATGAGCCCCTCGTTGTCGCCACCGAGCGGCCCGATCCGAGGTTTTCCCCGCGTGAGCGGGGATGAGCCCCACCCTTTAAGGGCAGCGTAGTCAGCGACGAAGTTTTCCCCGCGTGAGCGGGGATGAGCCCACACATTATCAAGTTGACAGACTCAGGAGGGGGTTTTCCCCGCGTGAGCGGGGATGAGCCCGATCTTTGTGAACTAAATTACACACGCGGTCAGTTTTCCCCGCGTGAGCGGGGATGAGCCCTGATAAACTGCCAGGGTCGCAGGGTACTTTGTCGTTTTCCCCGCGTGAGCGGGGATGAGCCTGGGGGGTATTCACGAGGCGAGTTAGTGGCGGTGTTTTCCCCGCGTGAGCGGGGATGAGCCCCCTCCCTCCCTGACTCTCCCTAGCCACGCCATGGTTTTCCCCGCGTGAGCGGGGATGAGCCTTGAGCGTGCCAGGGCAGTTGAAGCCAAGCGCAGTTTTCCCCGCGTGAGCGGGGATGAGCCTAAAAAATGGGAGGTATTCACGAGGCGAGTTAGGTTTTCCCCGCGTGAGCGGGGATGAGCCCACACCGAAAGGTCGCACTCATGCTTCCTCCCTGTTTTCCCCGCGTGAGCGGGGATGAGCCGTCACTTGACAGGTGGGTAAAGGAAGGGTAAAAGTTTTCCCCGCGTGAGCGGGGATGAGCCCACCGTAGCGCGCCATGACTTCCCGTGGAGGAAGTTTTCCCCGCGTGAGCGGGGATGAGCCCTGGGCTTCGGCTTCGAGGACTCCGTGAGAATGGTTTTCCCCGCGTGAGCGGGGATGAGCCCGATCACCAAGGAGAACAGATCATCATGGAAATGTTTTCCCCGCGTGAGCGGGGATGAGCCGTCAGCGGCGACCAGCTCCGTGACGATCTCCGGGTTTTCCCCGCGTGAGCGGGGATGAGCCCCCGGCCCGCGCGCCTCGACGGCGGCGACCAGGGTTTTCCCCGCGTGAGCGGGGATGAGCCCCGTTGCAAATATGAAGCGATCATGCGCCAACAGTTTTCCCCGCGTGAGCGGGGATGAGCCCTCTCTTTGTGAGGCCACCGCCCGCTACTACTCGTTTTCCCCGCGTGAGCGGGGATGAGCCGTCGCCGAGGTGGGCTTTGAGGACTTGCACCTGGTTTTCCCCGCGTGAGCGGGGATGAGCCCGAGACGGCACCGTATCTATCCACATTGCGCGCGTTTTCCCCGCGTGAGCGGGGATGAGCCCGAGACGGCACCGTATCTATCCACATTGCGCGCGTTTTCCCCGCGTGAGCGGGGATGAGCCCCACAAGACGGCAGCGAACCTGCTGAAGAAGACGTTTTCCCCGCGTGAGCGGGGATGAGCCCGACGTACCTAGGCGTACGTGCGCGCTACGTGGGTTTTCCCCGCGTGAGCGGGGATGAGCCCGAGGTGCCTGCGTCGGAGCCGAGGAGGCCAGCGTTTTCCCCGCGTGAGCGGGGATGAGCCCCGGCGTCGGTATCGGCGACCATGCCCGTGAGCGTTTTCCCCGCGTGAGCGGGGATGAGCCCATGCCCGCCGCGCCGCCAAGCGTGAACACATAGTTTTCCCCGCGTGAGCGGGGATGAGCCGTGCGTGGCGGAGAGCTTGTTGTTTCGTCTCAGGTTTTCCCCGCGTGAGCGGGGATGAGCCCCTGGTCCCCATCCGGACCCAAACCCACTAACAGTTTTCCCCGCGTGAGCGGGGATGAGCCCTGCAAGCTGGTTGCGCGCCAGTCGGTGACGCGGTTTTCCCCGCGTGAGCGGGGATGAGCCCATCCCTTTGATGCCGTTGATGAATCCCTGGATGTTTTCCCCGCGTGAGCGGGGATGAGCCCCGCCGCTTCCTCATCGTAGAAGTTGCCGAAAAGTTTTCCCCGCGTGAGCGGGGATGAGCCCCCAGGCACCCCGAGATCATCCAACCACGCCGCGTTTTCCCCGCGTGAGCGGGGATGAGCCCAAGTGCCGCGACGTTGATACAGGCGCGGCGAAGTTTTCCCCGCGTGAGCGGGGATGAGCCTCGGGCTGGGAGCTGGTCGAATCCATGGAGAAGGTTTTCCCCGCGTGAGCGGGGATGAGCCTCGCTCCTGGATCATCTCCAGTTCGGCTTGGAAGTTTTCCCCGCGTGAGCGGGGATGAGCCCGCGGGTCTCGCCGCCGGTGTCATCGCCTGGGCGTTTTCCCCGCGTGAGCGGGGATGAGCCCCTCCGTCTCTCTCTCACTGACCGCGTGTGTAAGTTTTCCCCGCGTGAGCGGGGATGAGCCATCCCACAGATGTGTGCGCTGGCCGCCCGTCCGGTTTTCCCCGCGTGAGCGGGGATGAGCCCTCAGCTGATGCCTATTTCGACTGGGTCGCAACGTTTTCCCCGCGTGAGCGGGGATGAGCCCCCATCGTTGTTGCGCGCCGCCCGCTTGAGGGCGTTTTCCCCGCGTGAGCGGGGATGAGCCCATCCTCCGGGTGCTGGAGGGCAAGGCCGAGATGTTTTCCCCGCGTGAGCGGGGATGAGCCGCTGCATGGGCCGCCATCGTGGACGCATGGAACGTTTTCCCCGCGTGAGCGGGGATGAGCCCCGCGTCGAAATGCTGGTCGGGATACGTGCGCAGTTTTCCCCGCGTGAGCGGGGATGAGCCCCGACCGTCAAAACCGCGTTTTCCGCAATACAAGTTTTCCCCGCGTGAGCGGGGATGAGCCTAGGCGGGTTTGTGTTGTGTGCGACAGTGCTTGGTTTTCCCCGCGTGAGCGGGGATGAGCCCGGCGGAAGTACGGCCACTTCAGTCAAGGCTATGTTTTCCCCGCGTGAGCGGGGATGAGCCGCGGAGCGATTAGCCTGTCGCTTGCGACTGTAGGTTTTCCCCGCGTGAGCGGGGATGAGCCCGGACAATCGCCGCATCCGAGTGACTAATCATTGTTTTCCCCGCGTGAGCGGGGATGAGCCGCTGACGCGCGTGTGGTCGATCTTCCGGTGCATGTTTTCCCCGCGTGAGCGGGGATGAGCCGCTGACGCGCGTGTGGTCGATCTTCCGGTGCATGTTTTCCCCGCGTGAGCGGGGATGAGCCCTCCCTGTTCCCGGCGCTGGAGTCGATCTGGACGTTTTCCCCGCGTGAGCGGGGATGAGCCCAGTACGTCGCCGACGTTGCCCTCGAGCTCGATGTTTTCCCCGCGTGAGCGGGGATGAGCCGCGCATTGTTTGGATACGGTCGCCTAGGTCGTGGTTTTCCCCGCGTGAGCGGGGATGAGCCCATGCGCGCCGCCGATTGCGTGTTTCACCATTTGTTTTCCCCGCGTGAGCGGGGATGAGCCCCGACATCGAGGCGATGGCTATGCGCGCACATGGTTTTCCCCGCGTGAGCGGGGATGAGCCGGCCAGACGCGTTGGGCACTCACAGACCTCGAGGTTTTCCCCGCGTGAGCGGGGATGAGCCACGACGCCCGCGTATGGGAGTCGCTTTGACTCGAGTTTTCCCCGCGTGAGCGGGGATGAGCCCGCGGCGGCGAACACGCCAGCCCCTCCGGTGCTGTTTTCCCCGCGTGAGCGGGGATGAGCCCATCTCTCCCGCCCTCATGTCCAGACTTGACCAGTTTTCCCCGCGTGAGCGGGGATGAGCCCACCATGGCCACCCGAGCCGACATTTACACGGAGTTTTCCCCGCGTGAGCGGGGATGAGCCGCTCATTCGTCCGCTCGGGGGACGTGCGCGCCCGTTTTCCCCGCGTGAGCGGGGATGAGCCCCCTACCGCGCGCCGCAGCCTCGAGCAACTCAGTTTTCCCCGCGTGAGCGGGGATGAGCCCTCTTCGGCGCGGGTGACGTGCGGGCGCGCACCGTTTTCCCCGCGTGAGCGGGGATGAGCCCAGGCCCATGAGGGGATTCGCGTTGTCGATGTAGTTTTCCCCGCGTGAGCGGGGATGAGCCGGCGCGACCCTGCCGACCGGCGGCGTCGCCACCGTTTTCCCCGCGTGAGCGGGGATGAGCCCGCCGGGAAGGAGAGACGCAAGTTAGGGGCACTGTTTTCCCCGCGTGAGCGGGGATGAGCCCGCACGACAGGTAATAGGCCCGAAATTGCGTACGTTTTCCCCGCGTGAGCGGGGATGAGCCCGAGGCCGTCCAGTGTCATGGCCTGGTCGGCGAGTTTTCCCCGCGTGAGCGGGGATGAGCCCAAGCGGTTCACTGAGGGGAAAGTCACCCTGCCGTTTTCCCCGCGTGAGCGGGGATGAGCCCCAGACGTACAGGGCGTTTACCGCGCGCCCCTCGTTTTCCCCGCGTGAGCGGGGATGAGCCCGCTTGCCTGTGCGAGGAGCAGCTGCCAGGTCGGTTTTCCCCGCGTGAGCGGGGATGAGCCCGGCGTGGGCCGCGACGAACCCCAACTCATCCAGTTTTCCCCGCGTGAGCGGGGATGAGCCCGAATGAGACGGCGCGTGAGTGTGCGGACTGGAGTTTTCCCCGCGTGAGCGGGGATGAGCCTGCGGCCTACCAGGAGCTCGGCTCGAGTATCTCGTTTTCCCCGCGTGAGCGGGGATGAGCCGTCGAGGAGACCGTTCGGGGACGGGGTGCCGGTGTTTTCCCCGCGTGAGCGGGGATGAGCCCTGATGAGCACCAAGACCGCCGCCGATCTCACCGTTTTCCCCGCGTGAGCGGGGATGAGCCCGCCAGGTTGAGCGGGGCTCTCGACGAGGGGACGTTTTCCCCGCGTGAGCGGGGATGAGCCCACTCCACTTGCCGGACAGCGCCCGGTCAGCGGGTTTTCCCCGCGTGAGCGGGGATGAGCCCTCCCAGCCGGTCGTGCAGCCGGGCAGCGCGTCGGTTTTCCCCGCGTGAGCGGGGATGAGCCCCGGCCTGACGAATCTCGCGAACGCGGGCAAACGTTTTCCCCGCGTGAGCGGGGATGAGCCGTCGAACGTCGAGCCCTTTTCGTCGCCAGCCTCGTTTTCCCCGCGTGAGCGGGGATGAGCCCGCTGGCCGCATCCCGATTCTGCTCGCTCACCCGTTTTCCCCGCGTGAGCGGGGATGAGCCCCATGCCCTAAGGGCAGCGTAGTCGGCGACGAAGTTTTCCCCGCGTGAGCGGGGATGAGCCGCGTGCGAGTCCGTCTCACGGTTGAACTCACGCGTTTTCCCCGCGTGAGCGGGGATGAGCCCAGTCACGCTCACGGGCAAGTACCCGTGCATGGGTTTTCCCCGCGTGAGCGGGGATGAGCCCGAAGTTTGCACTCTCACAGGTGGCTGGTGCAAGTTTTCCCCGCGTGAGCGGGGATGAGCCCTAAATTAAACGCGCGGTCAGTGAGAGAGACGGGTTTTCCCCGCGTGAGCGGGGATGAGCCGTCACTTGACAGGTGGGTGAAACGAGGGTGAAAGTTTTCCCCGCGTGAGCGGGGATGAGCCCTCCACCTCGAGCGCGTCACCGGAAACCCCGCCGTTTTCCCCGCGTGAGCGGGGATGAGCCCTACCATGAACACCAAGTACGCGCTCGCAGGCCGTTTTCCCCGCGTGAGCGGGGATGAGCCCATGAGGTGTATGGAACGCAAAGAACCGTGCGGGTTTTCCCCGCGTGAGCGGGGATGAGCCCGCAAACTTCGCCGAACTGAAACAACTCATCGAGTTTTCCCCGCGTGAGCGGGGATGAGCCCGATGCACACACGTCGAATGTGCTCGACACGCGGTTTTCCCCGCGTGAGCGGGGATGAGCCACAGGCCCCGCGAGGCTGCCACCCCGCGAGACCGTTTTCCCCGCGTGAGCGGGGATGAGCCCGACGAGGCAATGCACGGACACCTTGATCGTGAGTTTTCCCCGCGTGAGCGGGGATGAGCCCGTCGCCACCTATACCGCCGACGATGAATCCCTGTTTTCCCCGCGTGAGCGGGGATGAGCCCCCTCTGAAAGGAACCATCATGACCACTCGAGAGTTTTCCCCGCGTGAGCGGGGATGAGCCCCTGATGGACTTTGCCGGGTGCGAATCGGACTAGTTTTCCCGGCGTGAGCGGGGATGAGCCCGACGAGGAGCGGGTGAGCGTGGCGCTCTTGTAGTTTTCCCCGCGTGAGCGGGGATGAGCTCCACGCTCGACCTAGCCCCTAACACCCTGACGTTTTCCCCGCGTGAGCGGGGATGAGCCGGGGTGCCAGCGCGACGAGCGGCACCGCAAGGGGTTTTCCCCGCGTGAGCGGGGATGAGCCGTTCCTTCTTAAAACGTCGGATGCCCCGGCGTAGTTTTCCTCGCGTGAGCGGGGATGAGCCCGAGAGACAGATCGTCGCGGACCTTGCGGAACAGTTTTCCCCGCGTGAGCGGGGATGAGCCGGACACAGTCGACGAGGTCGTGGCGTGCACCGCGTTTTCCCCGCGTGAGCGGGGATGAGCCCCCACCTGTGCGAGCCTCCCCGTCGTCGATCACGTTTTCCCCGTGTGAGCGGGGATGAAGCCCTACAGGAAGCCGCATAACGGCTACCATATAAAATAAAGCGTCCAAGTTTCGGAGCGCAGTTCAATACGAGGCCGGGGCGTGGCGTGTCCGATGCGTGCCCTCGCGCGGAGGGCAGGTCGGTCAGGCCTGGCGTCGGCGAGCCGCCACCGCCAGTGCACCCAGCAGGCTCAGCATGCCGAGGTCAGCGAGGACGCCAGCCATGTCGGCATCGGTGCGAGCCAGCTGCTTCGGCTTGGGAGCTGGAGGCGCGGGAGTCGAAGGCACGGATGGCGTAGGCGGGGGAGTGGACGAGCTCCGCATCGAGGGTGTCGACGGGGTCGGCGTGGCCGAAGGAGTGTGTAACCGACGGCATTGGCTCGGGTGTAGGCGTGACTGCCGGGGTGAGCGTTGGGGGTTTTGCACTACACGAAGCCCTCTTGCGGCGTGTCGCCGGCGTGTCGGAGGCTTGTGTAGTGCAATTCCCCCCGAGAGGTGGCGATGAAGTCGCGGTTTGGGGTGGTGTGGTGCCCAAATCGCAGACCACCTCGGTGAACAACGCCGAAAATGGGGTGTTGTGGGCGAAGTGGTCTGCGTTTTGGGCGCGGCGGTGTTCTGGCATGGTGTGTTGCGCACACGAGAACCCGCTGTATCGCACATAAATCTGCTGTTGCGAGTGTTAACTCGCTATGTCGCATGTGAACCCGCTATTTGGAGTGTGGGCGGGTCTGCCCAGGCTCGTATTAGCTGGTTAACGTGCAGGTGAGAGGACCCACGTGTGGATTAGTGGGCCCATGTGCGCATGTGCGGGTTAACGTGCGCATTGAAGGGTGCATGCAGGCCCTGTCGCGCCCAGGCTCCACCAGCTGGGTTAACGTGCAGAGGGAGGGACGCGTGTGCTCAAGGAAGGGGAGTGGCCGCTCTCGATGTCAGGTTATAGAACAAAACGTCGTGGTGGGGCGGTGATAAGCTCCGCGACGGTCGGGCTGT